>JAFGRU010000039.1 GCA_016934985.1 Deltaproteobacteria bacterium | reverse complement strand
TGGAGCGGGAAACGGGATTCGAACCCGCGACCTTCAGCTTGGGAAGCTGACACTCTACCACTGAGTTATTCCCGCCAAGCGAAAAAAAGTATAATTGCCTGCCGGTTTTTTTGTCAATCCCTTTTTCTCTGGCGCCGGACAAAGTTGAGGGCCTCGTCGACGTTATGTACCCGCCCGGCAATCTCTTCGCGGCGGATGGCTTTCAAAACGCTGGAAAGAGATTCCTCGTTGATCCCTTCCCGGAGAAGGGTTTTGGCTTCAACCAGGTCGCGAAGTTGGTTGTCCTTTTTATGTTGGAGAAAATTTCCCCAGGTTTCTGAAATAAAACGCACGGCACCAAGTGGCTCTGGTGCCTTTAACGCGGCGAGTGATAGCAGCATTTCAAGGGGGTAGTTGCCAAAAGATTCAACCCAGAGCGCCCTGCCCCGCTCTCCGCACCTGAGTTTTTGCCAGTCGCAAAAAAGGCTTTCAGAAAGATGGTAAAGGTCATCAAGCAGACGACGGCTTTTGCGGGCGAAGCGCAGTTTTTTCAGCAGGTGGTTGAATTCTGAGGGGTCGTAGCCGCGGAGAAAGAGCCCCAACTTAATGAGCGCAGCTCTTGAAAAGCCTTCTTCCAGGCATTCGGAAAGAGTTTTGTCAATATTTCCCCGACCAAGAGTAAGGAGCAGAGCACAAAATTTTTCAATCCAGAGGGCACCTCTGGCAATCGATCCGTGGAGCCCTGCGTCGCCCCATAAAGGGCGGTTAAGTCCGAGTTCCTCCATGACATAAACTGCCTGCGATGCCATGTCGAGGCTGAATATGCGTCCCAGTTCTTTATTGATTCGTTCCGCCGCCACCTGGTTAATGAGATCCACCGTATTTTTCATAAGAAATAGGGTGTGGGTTTCAATCTCCATATCAAACTGCAGAGCCAGGCGTATTCCGCGCAGGAGCCGCAAGGGGTCATTGGCAAAACTGTTATCAGAGCAGGAACGGAGAATCCCATTTCTCAGGTCTGACAGGCCGGAGAGGGGATCAAAAATCTGGCTGTCAGAGGAGTGAAGCGGGAGGGCCATGGCGTTGATTGTGTAATCACGGTCCCGCAGGTCGGCTTCCAGATCAGCGCAGCGGAAAGGTGCAAAATCAATAGAAAGATTGCCTTGCGGGTTTTTGCAGACCACCCGGCTGTGTCTTCGCTCAGGGTCGAGGATGAACCAGCTTCCCCCGGTCTGTTCGGCATAGTGGCAAGCCAAAACCGTAGGATCACCGGGGGTGATGAGGTCGTAATCGGCGCATTTGCGGCCAAGAAGGGCATCCCTCAAGGCGCCGCCGACCAAAAAACATTCCTGTCCCTGTCGGGCCTTTTGCAGGCAGGTCAGGAAAAAGGAGTTGTTTTCGAAAAAGTGGTTGAGGGCTTTCATGGATTAGCCGGTTAAAAGGAATCCGGGTAGCCCTGACTTTTTAATCGCGGGTTAAAAGATCCCTCGCTCCTTGAAAAATGATATCGAAAAGCTCGGCGATATGTTCCTTGGCAATACAGGAAAAGGCGATGCGCATATCCCGCTTGCCGGTGGAGATTGTACCGACGCCGTATTTATCAAGAAGATGGACCCGCAAGGCTTCGGCATCAACCTCTTTTAATTTCAGGGTCATGAAATAGCCCGAGTTGAATGGGTAGTAATCCCATACCTCCTTAAATTTGTCCTGGCCCAGAACAGCTTTGACCTCCAGAGCGCGATTTTTGAGGATATTGAATTTGGCTTCTTTCTCCCTGGCAAAATCAGGGTTTTTCAAGGCATCGAGGATAAAGGTCTGGGAAGGATGCGGACAGTTGGATATGGTTGCCCGGATAATACCCATGGTCTTTTTTTCAAGGACGTCGAGGACTTCCGGATTTGCTTCGGAGTGGCCGTCGGCAAACGTAATGAAACCGGTACGAAAGCCCCAGACGAAGTCTTCCTTGGTTGCGCCGTCGACTTTGACCGCGAGGATGCGGGGATGAAGGTTGGCCAGGCGGCCGAACAGGGATTCCTTCAGGGAATCCTCGTAAAAGAGACCGAAATAGGCATCGTCGATAAGAACAAGGATGTTGCAGCCAGTTTCAGCCACCTCGCGAATGGCCGCGACGATACATTCTCCTTCCTCAACCGACGGTGTGAAGCCTGTCGGATTATTGGGGAAATTTAGAAGCACCATGGCCTTGCCTTTTTCTCGGGCGCTTTCCTTTAATGTTTTACTGAAGGCATCGACATTTAACCTGTTGGTTTCATTGAAGAACGGAAAATATCTAAAAACGCCCTTATTGCGGACCTCAAAGGTAAGGCGGTAATTTCCCCATATTTGGTCTGGTGCAACAATGTGATCACCGGGATCGATGAACAGATCACCGACAATGGACAGTCCGTGGGTCAAAGCATTGGTAACAATGGGTGTGCTGAAATGTTTGCCTTTAAGAGTCGGGTTTTCTTGGAGCATTTTTTCGCGCCACAATTGGCGAAGTTCCGGTTTTCCGGCTGGCGGTGCATAAGGAAAAATCTGGCTTGGGTCGAAATTGGGGAAATGTTTCCTGATGCATGGGAGATACATGGGGTTGCCGTCTTCAGTGGCGATGCCGATGGTGGCGTTGAATTTGTGGGCTTTGGATTTGGCTTCGGCTGACTGGCTAAGAATGCCCTTGGGAAAGAAAAAGTCCTTGCCGGTTTCAGACAATAATTCAAGAACGTGAGGATTGTTTTTTGCGAGTTTTTCATTTAGTTCCACCGCCAGCGGATTCATCTTTTTCTGCCCCCTTGCAATCTGAATATTAGCCAAAAAATGGGAATTTTTCTGCTGATTTGAAAAGTTGTCCCCTTCCGCCCAAAAAACCGGGCCAGTCTATTAAAAAAGTGTTCCGACTACAACCCCTAAAGCAGACATGGGTCCGGTATCGCTCAGTCCGTCCACAGTTTTTTCAACCTTTTTCAAAGTGGTCTTGGCATCCGAATAGAGGGAATCATCATTAAGAAGTTTTCCGAGAGTCCCCTCCCCCTGATCGATTTTCCCGGTAATGTTTTTGACCCGTTCCATGGCAATGCGGGCGTCATCATAAAGCTGGGGATCATTCATTAGTTTGCCGAGGGTACCTTCGCTGGAGTTGAGTTTTTTGGTGAAGGCTGCCAGGGATTCAAAGGTTTCCATGGTTTGGCGGGCGAGTTTTTCATCACCCAGGAGGCGTCCGATGGTGCCTTTACCCTTGGCCATTTTGTCGGAGATATCCCGGAAATTGGCAAAAGTTTTCTTGGCGTCATCATAGAGAGCCGGGTCATCCAAAAGCCGGCCCAAGGTTCCCTCGCCGTTAAGCAAACGGCCCATAACCTTGTTAATACCGGTTAAGGACCCGTGCAGTTCCTCATAGAGCTGAGGGTCGTTGATGAGTTTGCCAAGGGTGCCCTCCCCTGTGTCAATTTTGGTGACAATAGTGTTGAGGCGTTTAATGCTGTCGGAGAAAGTGGTGCGACTTTCCTGAAGGAGATTTCCGAGTTCTCCCAGGACTTTTTCCTGGTTGCGGTTGAGGTTGGAGATGAGTTGGTTTATGGAGGTTGCTTCCCGGGAAGCAACGGTGGAACCCGGTGTCAGCAGCGGGCTTTCAGGGGTGCCGAAAGAGATGCCGAGAAAGTGGCCTCCCAGAAAGTTGGTCTGCTGGATCTCCGCCTGAGAATCCTCGCGAATGGTGGTCCCGGCCTGCACGGTGAAATCGAGGCGCACGCGGTTGTCGGCAATTGTGATGCTCACGATTTTTCCCACTTCAACGCCTGACAGGCGGACCGGGTCGCCGCTTCGAATGCCTACTGCGGTTTTGAAAAAGGCATGATAAGGGTCCTTTTTCTCAAAAGGGGACCAGCCCTCGACAAATTCAATGACGGTTCCAAGAAGAATCAAGGCGGCCAGAAAAAATATTCCGACCTTCTTTTCAGTTGAAAGGGCCATGAGTCATTCTCCCTTTAATCCTTTGGTGGTAGTATATATGAAATTTCTGACAACGGGATTTTCGCTTTTTTTTATTTCCTCCGGGGTGCCGACCTCAACAATCCCATCCTGGTTAATCATAGCTACCCGGTCTGATAGATAAAGAGCAAAATTCAAGTCGTGGCTGACAATGATGGTGGTGAAATCAAGCTCCTGGCGCAGGCTTTTCATGACCCGGGCCAGTTCGTCTGAGGTGACCGGATCGAGCTCGGCCGTTGGTTCGTCATAGAGAATAAGGTCGGGATTCACCGCCAGGGAACGGGCGATGGCCACCCTTTTTTTCATCCCACCGGAAATTTCAGAAGTACGCAGGTTTTCCTTGCCGGCGAGTCCTACCAAACGTAGCTTTTCCTGGATAATGGCGCGGATGCGCGTTTCGGGACAAATGCGGTTTTCACGCAGCCACAGGCCGACGTTTTCGCCAACCGACAGGGAATTGAACAGGGCTGATGTCTGAAACACCATGGAGCAGCGGTAACTTGCTTTTTTGTCAACGTTTTTGAGGATGTCCACGCCGTTAATGTGGATGGAACCGCTGTCCGGCTCGATAAGCTTGACGAGGTGTTTGAGAAGAACGCTTTTTCCCGTTCCAGACGGGCCGATGATGGCGAAGGTCTCGTTGGGTTTTACCACCAAGTTGATGTTTTTAAGGACGTGGTGGCCGTTGAAGGATTTGTTGAGATCAGTTATTCGCACCTCAACCCCCTTCGGTTTTGCGTACTGGACCCCGAGGGTGCTGGTGTCCGCCCCCTTGTTGTTGCCGCGTCCCAGTAATTTTTGCAGGAATGCACTCAAACGATGGCTCCCAGTGCTACGACCCCTAAAGCATGAGCCGGGTGAGAAAATAGTTTGCCACAAAAATTAGAAGAAAAGAGAGTACTACCGCCCGCGTGGTTGACTGGCCGATGCCTCTTGCTCCGCCCGTGGTTTGAAAGCCGATGTAGCAACCGACAACTGCGATAATACCTCCGAATACCGTAGCTTTAATCAGCCCCTTCAAAATTTCCATATAATTAAGGGCTTGAATCATGTTGTCGTAATAGACATTGACCGGCACGTTGATCAAAGGATTGACGCTGCTGACAAAGGCGCCACCGATAACGCCGATGACGATGGCAAAAACCACCAGAGCCGGCATAGCCAGAAGACAGCCGACCAGACGCGGCATGGCAAGGTAGCGCACCGGGCTGATCTGAAAGGTTTTCAGGGCGTCGATCTCCTCGTAGACTTCCATAGCCCCGACTTCGGCGGCCATGGCTGACCCGACTCGGCCCGCAACCAAAAGACTTGTCATAACCGGCCCCAATTCCTTGACCATGGAGAGCCCGACGATGGCGCCAATAACATCCTGAGTGCCGTAAAGGGCCAGTTGGGAGCCAGTCTGAAGGGCCAGAACCATGCCCACAAAAAGAGCCATCAGGGCAGTGATGGGCAAAGTGCCGATGCCGATTTCACTTAACTGGCGAAAAATGGCCGGCAGGTTGCGCGGGATCTCTTTGAAATAAAAGATGGTCTGTAGCAGGAGAACGACGATCTCGCCAGTGCCTTGAAAAAGGCGCAGAAGCTTCCTGCCGACAAATTCAAACATGCAAACAATCCTTTGTTGCCAAAAAACATGAGTTTGCAGTGACCACGAAGGACCGACTGCAACCCCATTAATAACATTTTCTTTTCCCTGTAATCAGAGATTTTTCTTCCAACTGAGTTTCCAGGGAAGATACAAAAAGCCGAGAGATTTTTCCCTGGCTTCTGAACTATAGCTGAAAAGTCCTTTGAGAAGCTTCATTTTCTTATGCCCCTGTTCGTTGCGGTAGTTAAACAGGGGGAAAAGCTCCCAGGCCAGGTCTGTGCCGTGCCTCTCTTTCCAGTAAAGATTCCATAAAAAAGAAGAGACCTCGATGTCCCTGTTTCCATCGTAGCGGTGCTGGTAAATCCGCCACAACGGCCCCCAAATGCGGCCAATGGCCTCGTTTTCTGGGAAAAAAGGTTCGGCAAGGGAAAGAAAAAAGAAGTCTGTTATGGCGTGCTTTTTTTCATAGGTGAAAAACGGCCAGAAAGCAATTCTTTTCTTGTTTTTCTCCGGTTGGCTCAAGTGATTTTCCTCGAAGTTTGAGTAGAGGAAAAATAGAACCCGGTCGCGGTGCAAAGAGTAGTCGGGAGCTTCAACCTCCTCGACCTTATAAAGCGGCCACAAAAACCAGCGCTTGTTAAATTCCCCTACCCTCTCATCGGCGTAAAAAGGAAGATATTTGGTGGACTGTTTATGCTGCCCTTCGGTTTTGCGAAACAGCGGCCAGGGATAGTTCCATTCCTCATAGCCTTTTTCACGATCTTGGATATGGCTGAAAAAAGGCCATAGAATATGGGTTGAGGAGTGGTTTGTAGAAGTGCTGCGTACGTAAAAAGGAAGAAAGGCACGTACCTTTTCGGGGGCCTCGCTGTCGAGATTGAGATCGTATCTGAAAAATAATGGCCAGAGGAAGAAACGTTTTTTGTAAACGCCTTTTTTTTCGCTGGCGCCCCAGAGGGGCCATATTTTCGTGCCGGATTCATTGTCTCCTTCGATGGCGGCGTAGATCGGCCAGAGGATGTTGCGGGTCGTAGTGCCGTTACGTTCGGTTTTTCCATAGAGGGGGAACAGGAAAAAGTTGATTTCATCCCGCTGGAAACGATTCTTGATCGTGCCGCCAAAAGGAAAAAAGGCAAAATACCGTTCGTCTTCGCGGGTTTGCCCAAAAAAGATTAAGGGGAAAATGCTGAAGGTATGGTAATTGACCTCGTCAGGCTTGCCTTCATTGAACAGCTTGTATCTGTTCCACAGGTTGAGAACATGGAAGGATTCGTCCGAGGCGGTTGTCCTTTTTGTTGATACGGGGAAGAGGATTTCCCGCTGGAAAGAGCCGGTATCAAGGTGGTCGGTGCGGTAGTAAAACGGCCGAAAAGCGCGCTGGCGCAGGGAGCCATTTTTTTCATACTTGAAAAATGGGCCCAGAAATTTCCAACTGTAAAAGTTGTCTTGGGAAGAATAGCGGTAATCGACCAGCGGCCAGAAGGTGAAGACACCGTCACCGGCAGTGGCTCCCGAGGGGACCGTCAGAAGGAGGATAAAAATAAAAAAAGACGGTAGCGCTTTAATAATACGGTATGTCACGCCAGGGCCTGAAACATTTTCACAATAAATCTTAAAATTTAAGGCTTTCTTTTTTTAGTGAAGTGATTGGACAGTGCCACCAGACCGGCTATCAGGAGGCAGACCAGGAAGATGAACAGGGTGTCCCCCCAACTGAAAGGCATCATCGCTCGCTCCTCGAATTGTCGGCAACTTTAAAGAAAGGATTAACAGTGCCAGCTTTCCTGCATAAAAATTCCGCCCATCTTAGCAAAATTACCAGTGAAAAGAAAGGATTGCCGGATGGGGAAACCAACTATTGTTCATAGAACTTTTTAAACCGATACAGGGGCTGTTTTCAGATAAGCAAGCGGAAATCAGGAATGAAAAGAGCGAGAACGAAAAGAACCGTGCTGAAAAAGAGGGTGCCGTAAGCAAATAGTTTAATTCCTTCCGCAGACCACCGAGGCGCCCAGATACTGACAAGAAAACCTGAGAGAAAGGTACCTTCAAGCCATTCCGCACCGCCCCAACGGGCGACCCATAACCAGAAGGCCAGGTTGAGCAGGTAAAAGGTGATCAGTTCAACAAGGGACATAGGTTTAATAATATGTCGTATTTGAAGGGATTTTAAAAGTTTTTTAAACTGAAAATAAACGGTGAATTAAAAAGAAATGTTAATTATATGGTCTTAAAAGACTTTTGAATTTATCAATAATGTTGGGGGAAAATCCACAATTTTCAAACGGAACTTGCCGCTGTTTTAAATCCAAGCCGGAACGTCACCCGGTGCGGGAGGGCGGATGAACCCCGGCAGGCCGGTGCACGGGGATTTGGACTCGATGCGTTTCGACCGAAAGGTCGCTAAATTCCGAGTTCCTTTCGCTTGCGGTTGAACAAGGCTTGCAGTTCGTCCCCAAGGTAATTGGTCGTGAGGCGGATTTCAGACGCTACGCGCTTGATATAAAGGGCGCGTGCTTCCTTGAGGTCCTTCTCAAGGAGTTTCATGACCTTGCCGTTCCTGATCCCTTTTTCGATCGCCTCCTGGCTGTAAAGGGCGATGTCGCTGACAATTGTTCGGGCCAACCGCTGGGCTTTCTGATGGTCGGGGGAGTCCGGTGGCGCTGCTCCCGGTTTGGCTTCTGGTTTTGAAGTTTTCCCTGCAGCGGGTTTTGCGTCGATTGGGGCTTTGAACAGGGCTTGCAGTTCGTCCTCGAGGTAATTGGTTGTGGAGCGGATTTCCTCCGGAACGCGCTTGACATAGAAGTTGCGTGCTTCCTTGAGTTCCTTTTCAAGAAGTTTCATTAGGTTGCCGCCCTTGATCCCCTTTGCTATCACCTCCTGGTTGTAGAGCGCGATGTCACTGACAATGATGCGGGCCAAACGCTGGGCGCTCAGGTTGTCAGGGGAGTCGGGGGGCGGTGGTGACGGTTTGGCCTGCGGTTTGGGTGTTCCCGTGGCAGCGGGCTCATCGGCCTTGGGTTTGGGCACGGGCGCTACGGTGGCAGGGGTTTTTCTGCTGAGCAGCCTTACCACCTTGTCCACAAGCATGTCGTGGATATGGTGGGCTTCGATATAATCGTCCGCGCCGTAGAGCGATGATGGTTTACGTTTATATCCCATCGGCTCGTAAACGCTGGAGGCGAGAATCACCTTGATGTGACTCAATGAGACATCATTTTTTATTTTGGCCGCGACCTCGAAACCGAACATGCCGGGTAGAGCCATGTCGACCAGGATGAGGTTGAGCGGTTCGCACTTGAGGCTTGAGAGCAGATCCTCGTCATCATGGGCGATGATGACCTTGATGTCGTGAGGGCTCTTTTCGAGGACTCGCGTCGCCTCCTTGCAGAATGCATGGCTGTCGTGGGCGACAAGCACCATAGCCTCGATGGTTTCAGCCGAGGCCGACGGCGTGGTTTTCGGGTCTGGCGGCGTCACCGAAAACATGGTGCCGCATTTGCCGCAAGGGATATTAATGCCTTTGCTACCGATTTTCGAGTCGTCGATGGAAAACTTCGCCAAACAGCTAGGACATCGGCCAATCATGGAACGTTTCTCCTGCCCTTGAAAATTAGATGCTCGATCAACAGAACTTCTGTTTATGTGGCCACTGGAATTTTTTTAAGATTTTCATTAGTTGGGGCAAATAGCAGTGCCGCATTTTCCTGGTGCCTGCGGGTAATTGCATAAACTGAGCCTCAAGGCAAAAAATAAACAATTTTACTTCAAGGTGTTAGTTTGAAAATAAATAGTTTGAAGAAAATTTTGGAAGGTTGTTTAGAGCGATACCATGAGTTTTTCAAGAAGAACCGATACGACTGTAAAGCTTTCCGGCAACTTTCAGGTCCAGGACGGACACTTTTTTTTAATTTACTTTACTAAGTGCGACCGCTGTCCGACTTTTATGGTCTTTCTATGGTTTTCGTGGCGCTATTCTCGAAATTCTAATGATTTTCCTTTGTTCTCCAGAACCCGTTGTTGTTTGTTATCCAGGCTCCGGCAATTACAAGAGTGCCGCCTTGTAGGAGTGTGGGAGTTAAGGGCTCGCCAAGCAACAGGAGGCCAAAAAGCATTGCAAAAACAGGAACAAAGTTGATAAATACGCCGGATCTGACCGTGCCGATCTTATTGATGGACTGGTAATACCAGAGGAATCCTACCACGGTTCCAAGTACCGCAAGATAAAGGATACTGGCCCAGGCCCCGAGCCCGTAACTCAGTGTTTTGGTCAGCAATCCCTGGTACAGGGCCAGGGGCAAGAGAAAGATGGTGCCGGCCACCGCCGAATAGGTGACGGCTGCCAGAGGCGAAAGATTTCGCATTGCACGGCGGCCGATTACCGAATAAAGGGCCCAGCACAATACACAGCCAAGCAGGGTCAACTCCCCAAAGCCGATTCCTTCAGTGAGAAGGGAAAGATGGCCGTTGCTAATGATCAAAATGGCTCCTGCGACCGAAGTAATAACCCCAAGACCGCGAGCCATGCCGAGGGGTTCACCCCCGATGAGAGACGAGAGCACGGCAATGCCGATGGGATTGAGGGCAATAATAAGGGCTGCACGTCCCGCTGAAACAGTCTGAAGGCCGGTAAAAAAGCCGACGTTATAGCCAAAAACTCCTGTCAAACCCAATAAAATAACCGCACCCAATTGAGATCGTTCAAGAGAAGGAAGACGGCCTTCAAACCGGCGCAAAAGGAGTAACAGGATGGCTCCGGCAATCGTAAAGCGTAGAAAAGCTGCGTGGATTGGTGGGACCACCCCGGCCAGCATTCGCGCGGCGACAAAGGTACCTCCCCAGAACGCCATGGTGGCCAATAATTTGAGATAAATGAGCATTTGCGTGTCCAACTTGAAATGGTCTGAAACACCTGTCGGATAGAAGGTTTCTGCTGAAACGCCCCAGATAAATGAAAAGCCCTCCTGTTCCAGAAAGGACAATTTACTTTAAATAATAGTCCCCATCCATATGAATAATAATCAATTTTTAGTCGTTTGTTACTTACTATTCCGCGGGTAACTGTTTGTTCCCCTTTCCTCTTCTGGGCCAGTTATTTAAAAGTTCAAACTGTGGAAAAATCAAAGTTGAAATGGGCAACGCCAAAAACCGACATCAGACAGGCCAGTTTAAGGAGTTCTCGAAATTTTTTCATTTGAGGCGCCAATAAAGAATTTTCTTGAACTGGTTGTCAATATCCCCTCTTTTGGTAAAAAATCATTGTGAGTTGGCCGAATGAAGACTAGGTTTTCTCAAATGATTTTTCAAGGGTCTTTTTCCGTGGGAAGAAAATCGGCAAGAGTTTAAGGGCGATTTAACCCTTTGACCTTTTGGTAACCGAGGTTTGGGGTTGACGGTGGGGAACTGCCGGTTTATAAGTCCATATCGATTTTTGATTCGAAATCGGCAAGAGAAAAGAGGGCCGGCTTCCAAGGTTTTGCCACTTAAGCGGTTACAAATCCGCAACTTGAGTATGTTTGAAAAACAACTGTCAAGGAGGTACTCATGGGTTGGTTATCCGGAATTATCGGCGGTGGCCTTGGAGCGATGATCGCCGGTCCTTTTGGTGCAATAATCGGCGCGGCAATTGGCGCAGGCATGGGTAATCGTCAGAATACCCGGGGACGTTATCTCAACATTGATCCGGCGCAGCGGAACCAGGCCCTCTTCTTTACCGCTGCCTATTCCATGGTTGCCAAAATGGCTAAGGCTGACGGCCGGGTCTGCGAAAATGAAATCGCTGCCATTGAGAAGATTTCCAAAGAAGCCTTGGGGCTGGATGACCAGACCCGCAAGTATGCCCTCCGGGTCTTTTCTGCGGCCAAAGACAGTCGCGAAAGTTTTTCAGACTTCGCCCGGCAGTTCGCAGATCTTTTCTCACATGATCAGCAACTTTGCAGTTCCATGATGGCGTTTCTGTTTCAGGTGGCGATGGCCGATGGCGAGCTGCATCCGCAAGAAGAAGAGATGCTGCATCAGGCAAAAATGGCCTTTCTTCTTCCAGATAGCCTTTATCAGTCGCTGTATGCCCGCTTTGTAGGCCAGCAAGAAACGGCAGTCAGTCTGGAAAAACACTATGAAATTCTCGGTGTTTCAAATGACGCCACCACCTCTGAAATCAAAAAAGCTTTCCGCCGGAAAGCATCAGAGTTTCACCCCGACAAGATCCAGGGCAAGGGGCTTCCGCCGGAATTTATCAAATTTGCCAATGACCGCCTTGCTGAAATTAATGCTTCCTACAAAGCAGTAATGGATGCCAGAAAATAAGGGTGTGAACTGGTGCCATGGAATTCCGTAGAAACCTTATTTCTGCGCTAATTTTTATAGGCGAAAAAATATGGGAAAGGACAAGGTATTTCCGGTGAGACCATATGGTTTTAACGGAAAGCATTTCCTTGGTGTTATCAAAAAACAAAAGGGCGGAGAGTTCTCTCGAACTCTCCGCCCTTTTGTTGCAAAATAAAAAATTATATCAGCAGTTGCTTCCTGCTGGGGGAGAAATCGAAAAACCTTGGCCGTAAGAATCCATGCGGAAATCGATCTCGTTTTCCCGAGTGAACGGTAACACACTGTCGTCAATTAACAGGTTAATTTCATTGATTGTATAGACCTTCTCATCATTTTTCGGCTCATCCAGAGCCAATCCCAGTTTGGGACCCCCTCAGCCAAATCCGTCAAAGAAAACCCTTAGGGTTTTCCCTGGATGCTGTTGCAGTGCTTCCTTGATTTTGTCACGTGCCAGATCAGTAATTTTCAACATGATTTTTCGTTCTCCTTGTTCCCCCGATAATTTCAGGCATGGTTTGAAAACTATTGCTGCAGATGGTCACGCCATCCTTCCAGATCAGGCTCAGGTAAAGCCACTTCCTCCAGGGGCGCTGCAGGCACCACCACTCGAGGCCCCTGCTGAAGGAAGAGATACGGTCCGAAGGGCCGGTTTGCCGCAGGTCGGACACTCTATGCTTGCAAGGGGACAGCGTTGGATCTTTTCAATCAGCTTTTCGCAATTAGCGCAATGGTACTCAAAAATGGGCATTGTGCGTGCCTTTCCACATTTAATTATTCATATATATTTATAAATTGGTTTTTAGGCAATGGCAAGAGAAAAAAATTCTGAATCTTTGGGTTTGAAGCGGGAAAAGAGCGTTAGTGCTTGGAAGCACGTGAAAAACCCTTCATCACATGTGCGTATTGTGGGAAAAACACCTCTTGGTTTCAGGAGCCATTTCTTGTTCCAATTTTTTTCTTTAACAAAAAAGAATTTTTCCCAGGCTTGGTAATTGGGCTTTTTTGAGATGTTGCCCATTTGAGCCTCTTGTAAAAAAACAAGAGATGATGAAGGTTACTTGCAGCAGGTCGAAAAAAATATCCAGGATCGTTCAGGGGCATTTTTCTTCCATAGTATGTGCTAGCAAGTTTCTGACACACTTTATGGTAAAGAGGATTGGTATATAGAAATGAAAAATAAATTTTTCCTGAAATCAGATAGGTAACCATCGCCCCTTTCGCCTCCACAAAAAAAAATTGAAAGTGCCGAGGTTTTTCCCCATTAAAAACTTGGCTTTCCCCCACCTATTTCCCAATATTACAGGCCAGTTGCCTCTTGGACAGCAGCGACAAAGGCTTGAGCCTCCTCGACCCTATCTCGCGAAACTCTGGTGGAGTATGCCAGCCCCGGCGACTCGAAGATGAGGGTCGCGGATATCGGGCGAGGGTAATCCGCATCACCGTTTTCGTAACTTGCAGCCGACCCGAGCAGGGCACCTCCGACGGCACCGAAGGAACCTGCAATAGCACCACCGAGCAGAGCGCCCCCCAGAATTCCTGCCCCGGAGTTTTGGGATCCTTCTTGGCTGTGGTCAGGCGGGAAGTTAAGGATGATGTTGACTGTCGTGATCCTGTCGAGCGCCAACACACCGTCGGGCGTGTGCAACCCTTCTTCGTCCAGCGCGAGATCCATGAACTTACGGTGCTGTACCATGTTTTCTCCTGGTTAGCAAAGTGGTCTTCAAGGAGCCAAATTTCTGTTTTACTCAAAACCAAGCATCCTGTCTCCTGCTCAGTCGTTCCCTGAAAAGCGACAGCGCTATCATTTTTGAGCATCCCAAAGCCAATTAGTTTTTTCCCTGCGAACCTATCTCCATCCCCTAAGTCGACTACCATCCGATCCTATCTTATTCATTTGGGCGCGGTTTCCTGGGCGGGCGTCCCTGCGGCCGTTGTTTGCGCCGTGAGCGCCGGGGGTGTCGGGCTTTTATCTTTTCCGCCGTTGGTTTCGTTTCAGGTGAACAAATGGCCTGTCGCCAGTGGGCGATCTGTTCAGCCACTTCCGGATGATCCTTTTCCCAGAGAGAGAAGAGTTCCAGAGCAAAAGGTGTATTGGGGTTTCTTAAAAAGCGTTTTTCGCCACGCAGACCCGGGCCACGGGCAAACCGGTAACAACTGACCAGGAGTTCCCTGGCGTCGTGTTTAATTCCTTTGGCAACACTGAAATACCGGCAGTACGGGTCAATGATCGTGTTGGCTTTATTCAGAATCTCGGTGATGCGAAGATTCAAGTTTGCGGAACAGAACGCCATGAAAGTACTGAGAAACATGGCTGCCACGCCAAATGCTTCATTGAACGGTTGGGGGGAAAGTGTTTTTTCATCCATTCGTTGCAAAAGATTCAGACTGTCGTTGTCTGCCTGGTATCCTGGCAGGAGATGGGGAAGCAGACCTGATTCCCGGGCCTGTCGAAGTACCTTTCCGGATATTTTGTGTTGGAAAAGGCCCTGCAGTTCTTCACGGATGCGGGCTGGAGAAGCGGCGGCGATCAGCGATGCGCACCGGTCGATGCCCTTGCCAATAGCGGGATCAAGCGCAAAGTCCAGACGGACCGCAAATTCCAAA
Source organism: Deltaproteobacteria bacterium (assembly GCA_016934985.1). Classification (GTDB taxonomy): domain Bacteria; phylum Desulfobacterota; class Desulfuromonadia; order Desulfuromonadales; family JAAYDE01; genus JAFGRU01. The sequence continues at coordinate 43,021 of JAFGRU010000039.1, read as the reverse complement.
GCGCGGAGCATGCGGACCGGATCTTCCCGGAAGCGGACAGGCGGATCGCCGATGACACGGATTCGCCTGGCTTCAAGGTCTTCCATCCCGCCAACATGATCGACGATTGAAAAGTTGCTGATGTCATAGAAGAGCGCGTTGATTGTGAAATCGCGGCGGAAAGCGTCCTGTCTGGGCGAACCGAAGACATTTTGGACGAAATTGAAATGCTCCTCCGAATTTTCAGGCATTTCGTCGAGGCCGGGGTGGCGGCGAAAGGTTGTCACTTCCACCAGCTTGTTTCCGGGAAAGCGAAGAACGGCGAGACGGAATCGGCGCCCGATCAGAAAACAGTTGCGAAACAGGCGCCTGATCTGGGCCGGTGTAGCGTCAGTGCCGATATCGAAGTCCTTCGGCTGGTGTCCCAGCAGAAGGTCGCGCACGCTTCCGCCGACGAGATAGGCCAGATATCCTCTGCGGTGAAGCCGGTAAAGGACCTTGACAACATCCGGATCGATCTGTTTACGGGAGAGGCAGTGATGATCCCGTGGAATGATCCTCGGTTCGCCGGGCGGGTTCGCGCCGAAGCTGAGATTTTCGTTTTCAATCATAATTTAAGGAGATCTGGGGAAATTATCCGAAAAACCTTGGGAAATTTATTGCTCCAGTGGTTAAACATTGAAAGCTGGAGGCGCTTTTGCCGGCTTAACGAGACCTGCGGCAGGCAAAAAAGAATAAAGGTTGGACTATTCAACTTCCAGTACTGTGGGGCCGCTCCACCCTTTCCATGGCCGGCAGGCCCCCACAAGGCTGAACAGTTACTTAAGTTTTTATTCACCGCGGGGATATTTTTTCGGTTTTAAAGCGGTGACCCAGCCATCTTCCAGACATTGATAGTCATTGATTATGTATTCTTCGTCGATCTCGCTGGACAGGCAATAGGGGCCATCCGTTTCCTTTCCCAAATTTAAATAGATCCGCCAATAACAACCCGTATCCCGGTCACAATGATTTTCCTCGGTAACCAGTATATCATCCCTGTTGTCGTTATTTATGTCCATTACCTGGGTTCGGATGGTATCTCTCCCAAAGGGGGAGAAAAAATATTTTTCATTCTTTTTTGCTTCCAGGTAGTAGTTTTCTGCAACTTCACTTTTTGTATTCAGAACCAGTGGCTCTGCAAAAGAAACATTAGCTGTCAATATCAGTGCACACAGCAATAAAACATTTTTCATTTTTCACTCCGTAAAAGATTCCCACAAAAAGATTTAGCCGCAAACTTGCTGCACGGCTTTTCGACAAGTCTCCCTTAACATGGTTATAGAAAAAATTCAATGAATTGCTTTACTTATAAAAACCCATTTACGCCTAATGTTTTTATTTCATTTGCCAAAAACGGGAAAAAAAAGAATAATTACAACTCTTTTTACACAGCATAGAAATCCTGGTCCTTAGGACCAGGTCAGATTTCAGTAGCTTTGCCATCTGAACGGCTTATTTGTAACATCCCAACTGAGTTGTCCCCACAACTTCAGGAAGGGAGAAACAAATGAGCCGCTTCAGAAAATTATCACAGACAATATGGCACTGCCAATATCACATCATCTGGGTGCCCAAGTATCGGAATAGGATTTTGACTGGGCAAGTCGGAAAAGTCGTTGAAAAATGTATTCGAGCATTTTCAGAACAACAAGGTGGTGAAATTGTTGAATTGAGCATTCAGCCTGATCAAGTGAACTTGTTGGTTTTGGTACCGCCAAAAGTATCCATATCAGGTTTTGTTGGAACGTTGAAAGGTCGTACAGCCATTAAAATACTAACCAGTTTCGCGGACTTAAGAAAAAACCCTGTTGGGGTAATCGATTTTGGGCAAGAGGTTGTTGTGTAGATACCGTAGGTCTTGATGCGGAAATGATCCAAAAGTATTTGAAACATCAGGAAAAGAAAGAGCGGGAGTCCGAGGCCCCAAAAATTGATTGACTGAAATTGATGGGGACAACTCACCTTTGTCTCCTTAGGAGGCAAGGCAATCTGATCCCCTTTTCCTTCCTAAATCCCGTGCCGTTTACAACACATTCTGCAGGCTAAAGCAAAATTCACAAAATCATCGTCGCACTCAAGATGTTGCCACTTCATATTATAGCTCATATCCTCAAAATACCGGTGACGGCAGACGGCAGCCTCCTTCATGAAGGCCGCCTCATTCATATCAGCCTCATCCCCTAAAACAGCCCGCACCACTGTCTGCGCCATAACCAGATCATGGACCACAAAAAACCTGTTTCCCGGACCTTTCTTTGCCAGCGCATTCTGATAAGCGGTCTGCGCTCTTTTAAGCTCGGCTCTTCTGTTTTTGCAACCACGCGAGTCTGTTCTTCGAACACCCAGACATTTTTCATAAGGCTCTGTGATTTTTTTTATTAAGACGCCAAACGTACGTGTTAAATTTTTCAGCCTGCCAAACACTTAAATATACTGCCTTTCTATTCTTCTTTCCGGCATAGACTTAATAAATTGGGTTACAGGAGTGTCCCACACATGTAATGTCCCATTTTTGAGCCAGTCAAAAAAACTAAACCGAAGGAGGACCTGCCAGGCATAAAGGGGACATTCTTTAGATTTTCAGATTCCTCTGATATTCTGTTTTTATGCCGCGGGCCGCTCGAATCTATACCCCGGTCTGTTCCAGTATGTCGTTTTCAGAGCCGGACAGGAATATTCAAAATAAAAAAGGCGCTCAAGGAATAACCCTCAAGTGCCGAATTGAATGGCTGCGGGAGAGGGATTTGAACTCCCGTGGATGGGAGCAGTAATTTTACAAATTTAATATTAGAAAGATTCTGGACTTTTTATTTATCGAATTCAGGTATTTTCCAGGCGCTATTAAATTCGAGATCTGAAGACCTCGACGTGGGCTGGCGGAATATTGCCCCAGACCCTTTGCGAGGAAATTCGATCCATATAAGGAGCCAGGGGACTTGGAGCATTGGTCAGTCGATATGTATATTGAACAAGAAAACCTTCTTGCCCCAAGAGCTTGGGCAGCGTTTCGCCAAGGGCTGCTACAGTGGCAGGTGGTAGGGAAAGAAGCGGAAGACTTGAAACCACGCAATTGACTTTGCGGTCAAAACGGTTGCACAATTCGCAGAGTTTTACCGCGTTGCCATTAATCACCGCAACATCAGGAAAACGTTCTTTCAGATGTTTGGCAAGAAGCTTGTCACGTTCCACTATAACAAGCCTGTTCCGGTCGATGCCTCGCTCCAACAAGGCCGCAGTAACACTACCGGTTCCGGCGCCAAGCTCCAGAACAAAGCCATTGTTTCCAGGTATGGGCACTTTCGCGGCAAGAGCGCGGGCCAGCCTTGCTGAACTTGGGCACACGGCCCCGATGGCCCGGGGATTGGCGAGAAAAGCCCGGGAAAACAAAACGGGTGGCAACGAAAAAAGGGAGTCGTGACCTCGCCGAAATGGTGCAGCGACAATATCAAGCCTGCTGATGAAAGGAAACCCCCAGGAGGATTTGTTTAAAAAGCTAATGCGTTCTCTCAACTGGCAACCTTTCTTTGTCCGCATTGGGAAAAATAAACACAGTCCCAAAGGTAAAGAAAAAAGGCACTCAAGAAATAATCCTCAAGTGCCGAATTGAATGGCTGGGGGAGAGGGATTTGAACCCCCGTAGACGGAGTCAGAGTCCGTAGTCCTGCCGCTAGACGATCCCCCAATAAGTAGACGGGAATTTAGCAAATAAGCTTGTAATTGTCAACCTCTAACACGCTTTTTACAGGCATTTGAAGGGCGTCAATCTGAAGATTTAGTGGTTACCACCCAAGTACGCATTCTGAACGTTGGGATCTTCCAGGAGATCGGCCGACGGGCCTTCCAGAGCAACCTTCCCTACTTCGAAAACATAGCCCCGATTGGCCAGCTTAAGGGCTGCGCGGGCGTTCTGCTCGACGAGAACGATGGTTAGACCCGCTTCGTTAATTTCTTTGAGGGTTTTGAAAATGGCTTTGACCAGGATGGGCGCCAGGCCAAGGCTCGGCTCATCGAGAAGCAGGACTTTAGGGTTGGCCATGAGGGCGCGGCCGATGGCGAGCATCTGCTGTTCGCCGCCGCTGAGGGTGCCGGCCAGCTGGTTTTTGCGTTCGAGAAGGACCGGGAAAAGTTCGTAGATCCAGCCCAGGGTTTGGATAATGTTGTCGCCGTCGCGGTTGGTGAAGGCACCGAGGTTGAGGTTCTCCTGAACGGTCAGGGTGCCGAAGACGCGGCGTCCTTCCGGGGCCTGGGCGACGCCCAGTTCGACAACGCGGTGGGCGGGGACTTTGCTGATCGGCTGGTCTTCGAAATAGATGGCACCGCTACTCACCTTTACAAGCCCGCTGATGGCGTTCAGGGTCGTAGACTTGCCGGCCCCGTTGGCACCAAGGATGGTGACGATCTCTCCTTTGTTGACGTGCAGGTTGATGCCGTGAAGGACTTCCACCTGGCCGTATTTGACATGCAGATTTTCGATCTTGAGAATCATGCCCTCTCCCATATCAATCCGCTCCCAGGTAGGCTTCGATAACCTTGGGATCGTTCTTCACGGTTTCGGGCGGTCCTTCGGCAATTTTGCAGCCGTATTCAAGCACCACCAGATGCTCGCAGGCCCGCATGACCAGGCTCATGTCGTGCTCGATGAGGAGAATGGTCAGGCCCCTCCCCTTCAATTTGCCAATGAGGCCGACCAGGGCCTCGGTCTCCTGTTCGTTCATGCCGCCGGCCGGCTCATCGAGAATCAGCAGCTTGGGCTCTGAGGCCAGAGCGCGGGCGATTTCAAGAAGGCGTTGGTTGCCGTAGGAGAGACTATCGGCCACCTGGGACTCCTGCCCTTTGAGGCCGACAAATTCAAGTTCTTCCACACAGTAGCGCAGGGCTTCGCGTTCCTCTTTCTTTTCAAAAGGGGTTTTCAACATGCCGGCGACAAGCCCCGCTTTCATGCGGCAGTGGCGGCCGGCAAGAACATTTTCGAGGACGGAAACCTTTTGAAAAAGGCGGATGGTCTGGAAGGTGCGGGCAATGCCCATGGAGACGATCTTGTGGGTGCGGAGGGCCTTGATGGAGGTGCCGGCAAAGAGGATGTCCCCTTCGTCGGGGCGGTAGTTGCCGGTGATGAGATTGAAAACCGTGGTTTTGCCGGCGCCGTTGGGGCCGATAAGGCCGACAATGGCGCCTTCCTCGACATCGAAGGAGACCTTGTTGACGGCGGTCAGGCCGCCGAATCTCTTGGTCAGATTGCGGATGCTCAGCAGACTCATGGCCGTTGCCTGTCAAGGGATTTAAAAACCCGGGGCCGGTGCGGCAGAATGCCCTCGGTGCGGAAAATCATCATCAGCATCATGGCGAGTCCGAAAAACCACATGCGTGCATTGGCAAAGCCGCGGAAGGCCTCGGGCAGGCCGATGATGAGAAAGGTGCCCAGCAGAACCCCGGCGATGTTGCCCGAACCGCCCAGGATAACGATGATGAAGATCAGTACCGACTCCCAGAAGCTGAAGGACTCAGGCGAAATAATACTCATCTTTGAGGCATAAAGAGTTCCCGCCATGCCCGCCCAGGCAGCACCGACCATGAAGGCGTAGAGCTGATAGCGGCCGGTGTCGATGCCGCTTCCCTCGGCGGCTGTCATGTCCTCGCGCAGATAATCGAGAGCGCGGCCGAAGCGGGAATTTTTGAGGCGGTAGAAGAGGAAGATGGTAACCGCGACGAAACCCCAGATAAGGTAGAAGAACTCCTGCGGCTTGCGGATCTTGAAGCCGAACAGGACCGGGCGGTCGATGCCGAAGATGCCGTTGGGCCCCCCGGTAAGGCCGAAAACGTCGTTAATGAGGGCGATGCGCAGGATTTCACCGACGCCGACGGTGACGATGAGGAGATAATCGCCGCGCAGATGCACCACCGGACGGGCGACAAGGAGGCCGGCGATTCCCGCGACAATGCCGCTGACCGGCAGAGCCCAGAGGATGGGCAGACCGAACTGGGTGTTGAGATAGGCAGCCGTGTAGGCGCCGACGGCGAAAAAGGCGGCGTGGCCCATGTTGTAGAGGCCGGCGTCGCCCAGGATGATGTTGAGGCTCAGAGCGAGAATAGCGTAAAGGCCGACACTGTTGAGGACATCGACCCAGTAGGAGTTGAGATAGAGGGGCGCTGTTGCCAGGATCAGTGCGAAAGCCGAATAGAGGAAGAGCTTGTACTTCTCATTCATCATATTTTGTCGGCCACCCTTTCGCCCAGAATGCCGGTAGGACGGACAATGAGAATGACAATGAGCACGCAGAAAGCGATGGCATCTTTCCAGGCGATGGAGATATAGGCCGCTCCCAAGGCCTCGATAACACCGAGCAGGAGGCCGCCGACCATGGCGCCGGGGATGTTGCCGATGCCGCCAAGAATAGCTGCGGTGAATGCCTTGAGCCCATAAACCCAACCCATGGTGAAGTTGACCTGGCCGTAGTAGAGGCCGACCATGAGGCCTGCCACGCCGCCCAGGCCCGGACCGACGAGAAAGACGATCATGATGACCTGATTGACGTTGATGCCCATTAATTTGGCTGCGCCCTGATCGATGGCCGCCGCCCGGATGGCAGTGCCGAGACGGGTTTTTTGAATAAACAGATAAAGCCCGGCCATGAGGAGCAGAGAGGCGGTCAGGATCAGAATCCGCACCAGAGGTACCGGCAGACCGAAAATATGAAGCGTGGTGCGTGGCAGGATATCAAGGGGGTAGACATAGTTTTTGGCCCCGTAGATGAGCATGATGGTGTTCTGCAGGAAGATGGAAGCACCAAGCGCGGAGACCACGGCGGATAAACGGTGGGAGTCGCGCAGGGGCCGGTAGGCGGCACGCTCCAGCAAAGCCCCGGCGATGCCGACAAAGCCGGTTACCATGATAGCCAGGACAATGAGGCCAAGAACGGTGCCCAAATGACCGGAAAGCCCCAGGGAAGTCAGCAGGGTCAGGCCCAGGTAGGCTCCCAGGGTAAATAGATCGCCATGGGCGAAGTTGATGAGTTTGAGAACCCCGTAGACCATGGTATACCCGAGGGCGATGAGGGCGTAAATGCCACCCACGGCCAGGCCGTTGGTCAACTGCTGGAAGAACTCTTCCATGGCTTCCTTTCTTTAACCTGCCTCCATGAGTTATCAACGGATATTTGCATAAGTCATCGGCCAGTCTAATCCTTCCAAAAATTACCGGCGACCCTGAGGGTGCGCCTCCGATTATTGGAAATCTTATCCGACTCAGTTACTTACACTTTTCAACCGCTAAAACCCAGGAATGAAGGTTTGACACACAAAATCAGGCGGCCCGCACATGGCGGGCCGCCTAAATGTAGCGCCGTTTTCAGACCGGCGATATTTCTTATTTATCCTGGAGGATGAATTTGCCTTCCGCATCGATGCGGTATACGCGGTAGACTTCGCCGACCCGGTCGCCTTTGGTGTTGAAGGCGATTTTGCCGGTCAAGCCGGAAACCTTTTGCGTGCCCGCATGGAGAAATTCAGCGAGTTTTTCGGGATCGGTGGTTTTGGCGGCCTTGACGCCTTCGGTTATGGTCAGGAAACCGTCCCCGGAAAGGACAGCCCAGATGGAGCCGGGATAGCTGCCGTACTTGGCTTTATAGGCTTTGAGGAAATCCTTGGATTTGGCGAAGGCCAGATCCTGCGGTACCGGGGGGCTGAGGAAGTAGTAGCCTTCGGCCGCTTTGGCGCCGGCAATCTTGACGAGATCGGGGTTGTTGGTTGCATCACCGCCGATGAAGGGGACATTCCAGGCCATTTCCATTTTCTGGCGCAGAATGAGGCCGAGTTCGGGATAATAACCGGTGAAAAAGACGACATCGGGATTGGCGGCTTTCATTTTGGTGAGAATGGCCGTATAATCTCTCTCTCCCGGGGTCAGGGCATCGAAGAAAACGATGGAATTGCTGGTTTTTTCGAGCAGTCCCTTGGTTTCTTCCGCCAGGCCTTTAGCGTAGCTGGTGTTGTCATGGAGAATGGCGACCTTGCCGAAGCCGAGGCCCTTGATGGTCTGGGCTGCTACGCGGCCCTGCTCGTCATCCCGCGGCGAAGTGCGGAAGAAATACTTGAGGCCTTTTTCGGTCAGGCGGATGGCGGTTGAACCGTTGGCTACCTGAAGGATGGAAAAATCATCATAGATGGCCTGGGACGCTTCGGTGACGGAAGACCCGTAGGTGCCGATGACGGCAATCACTTCCTGGGTGGCGAGGCGCTGGGCCGCCAGGGATGCGGTGCGGGGATCGCCGCCGTCGTCTTCGGCGATTACTTCGATCTGTTGACCGAGAAGGCCGCCATTGGCGTTGATTTCATCAGCAAGGAGGTTGACGATATTCTTCATCTCCTCGCCTTCACTGGCCCAGGAGCCGGTCAGAGGGGCCATGAGGCCGATTTTGATGGTATCGGCCATGGATATGCCGGCACCTGTGGCGACAAACAGAACAGCCAGTAACAGAGTAGAGAATCGTTTCATTGGTTGTGCTCCTTTTCGAAAAAAGAGATTGCCCGGGAAATTTTGGCAATCTGAATTAGTGCATGGATTCGTGCGACATGGCCCGGACTTACACAATTTTACGCCCCTGCCCCACGGATTCAGATTATAAAAACACCGGCTGCAATCGGCAGCCGCCTTTTTGACGGCCCGTTAATATATTCAAAATAAAAAAATTTAAATTTTCAAATTTAATAAAAATATCCGATATTCCTTTTTTCAGTTTGACTTTATAAAAGGATTAACAAAATATGTCAAGTCTACTGATGGCTGCCGGATTACACCCGGTTTAGCCGCGTAATTATTAAAAAAAGGTAGAAGTTTTTTGCAGTCGTTTAATGATTTCATGCAATTTGTTTTTTCGGGGCTGACCAACGGCTCCGTCTATGCGCTTATCGCCCTCGGCTTCTGCGTGGTCCACAATACCATGGGGATCGTCAACTTTACCCAGGTCGATTTCGTCTCCTTCGGGGGTATGCTTCTCTACACTTCCCTTTTTGCTGTCGGCCTGCCCATGCCGGCAGCTTTTCTCGGCGCCATCTTCGGCGCGGCCCTCGCCGGCATGCTGGTGGAGCGCGTCGGCATCCGGCCCTCCAAAACCGACAACCACCTGGTACTGATCTTTCTGACCATCGGCCTCTCCATTATCCTGCGTGGCATTATGAAAATTCTCTGGGGAAAAAACCGCATGGCCGTTCCTCCCCTTACGGCGGACAAGCCTGTTCACATTCTAGGAGCGACGGTGCTGCCGCAGATAATCTGGATTCTGCTTCTCACCCTGATTGCTGTTGCGGTGCTGGCCTGGTTTTTCCGCTGCACTTCCATGGGCCTGTGTATGCGCGGAGTGGCATCCAATCCGACGGCGGCGGCCCTGGTGGGTCTCAACGTCAACCGCATCAAGGCGGTAAGTTTCGCCATTGCCGGCGGCCTCGGCGGTCTCGCCGGGGTTCTGATCACCCCCATTACCACCCTCAGCTACGATGTTGGCGTTCTCCTCGGCCTAAAAGGCTTTGCTGCTGCTATTCTCGGCGGTTTCGGCTCTTTTCCCGGTGTGGTTCTCGGTGGCCTGACCCTGGGTCTCCTTGAGTCCTTCTCCGCCGCCTACTTCAGCAGCGCCTACAAGGATGTCACCGCTTTCGGGATCCTCCTGCTGGTGCTTTTTATCAAGCCGCAGGGATTTCTCGGCAAGGGTCGCCATTAGCGGGTTATGTAGATAAAAGGATTTGCCATGAGTGCCAAGGATAAAATACTTTATTTCATCTGGCTGCACCGCACCGGCCTCACGGTCGGAGCGCTCGGGCTCGTCCTCGGGTTCTATCCCCTTTTCCAGGACAACCCTTATTTCCTCGGAATATCTAATCTCATCGGCATTTACCTGATCGTCACTATCGGCCTCAATCTGTTTATCGGTTACGCCGGCCAGATTTCCCTCGGTCATGCCGGCTTTGTCGCCCTGGGTGCCTACGGCTCGGCCATCCTGACCGCTGACCTGGGCTGGAATCCCTGGCTGGCCCTGATCATTGTTGCTTTGCTGGTGGGCCTCGCGGCCCTGCTTGTGGGCATCCCCACCCTGCGCCTCTCTGGCCACTACCTGGCCATGGCCACCCTTGGCTTCAATATCGTCATCTATACCATCCTTATTCAATGGGACAAGATAACCGGCGGGCCCAGCGGTTTTGCCGGCATTCCCCCGCTTTCGGTTTTCGGCATGCCCATTGATGACGAGTTGCGCTTTCACTACGTCATCTGGCCATTGGCAATCATTTTTCTGACCCTTGCCCTTAATCTGGTAAGAAGCGGCCTGGGCCTCGGCCTGGCGGCCCTGGCCCAGAATGAAACCGCAGCCTCGGCCCTCGGCATCAAGGTCAGCCGCGCCAAGATCCAGGTTTTTGTCCTTTCGGCGGTTCTGGCGTCAGTCGGCGGCAGCCTCTTCGCCCATTGCTTCACCTTTGTCAATCCCCACTCCTTCAGTATTTTTACCTCCCTCGAACTGGTGACCATGGTGGTGATCGGTGGCCTAGGTTCGGTGTGGGGCAGCCTGTTCGGCACGGCATTGATTGTCCTCATGCCGGAATACCTGGAGTTTTTTGAGACTTATAAGGATATTATTCACGGCTTGATATTGGTGGTGGTTCTGACGGTTTTTCCCCAGGGATTGATCAGTGGCCTGCGCGACATGGCCCGTTTAAAAATTCTGCAAAGGCGCGACATTGCTCAGCATTGACCATCTGACCAAACATTTCGGCGGGCTTCCGGCTCTCAACGACGTGAGTTTCGACTGCCCGGCGGGTAGGATCACGACCCTTATCGGCCCAAACGGTGCCGGCAAGTCGACCCTTATCAACTGCGTCACCGGGGTCCTTGTGCCGGATAAAGGGAGCGTCCGTCTTGAAGGCACCGAGATCGGCCGTGAACCCAGTTACCGAATCCCCTATCACGGCATTGCCAGGACCTTTCAAAATCTTGCTCTCTTCCCCCGTCTCTCGGTGCTTGAAAATGTCCTCAGCGGCCTGACCGTGGAGGCTGAAACCGGCTTTCTGAAATCCATATTCCGGCCGCCGGCAACCCGCAATCATGAGCGGCGCCTGCGCCTCAAGGCCATGGAGATGCTCGACCGTTTCGTCCTGGCGGGCAAAGCCGACTGGCCGGTCGGGGAGCTTTCCTATGGGGACCGCAAAAGAGTGGAGATGGCCCGTGCCCTGGTTTCCGGACCGCGGATTCTCTTTCTGGACGAGCCGGTTGCCGGGCTCAATGCCGAAGAATCGGCGGCCATCGGTGAAGAGATCTGCCGGTTGCGGAATCTCGGCCTGACCATCCTGCTTGTTGAGCATGACATGGATCTGGTCATGGCGGTCTCCGACGGCATTGTCGTCCTCGACAGCGGAGAGCTCATCGCCCAGGGCTCGCCGGAGGAAATCCGCCACAATCCCAAGGTCATCGAGGCCTACCTGGGGCGCATGAGCGTGACGGCTTAGAGGTATACTATGCTTAAAATTGAAAACCTTTCCGTGCATTACGGGCCCGCCCAGGCCCTCGACGGTGTCACCCTCGACATTGCCAAGGGCGGAACCGTGGCTTTGGTCGGAGCCAACGGGGCCGGGAAGAGTACCCTTCTCAAGACGATCATGGGGGTCCTGCGGCCCAGTGCCGGGCAGATTTATCTTGAAGGGGAAAAAATTACCCGTTTGAGTTCGACCCGTATCGTACGCAAAGGGGTAGCCCTGTCACCCGAAGGGCGGGAGCTGTTCGGAGAGCTGACCGTCCGGGAAAACCTTTGCCTCGGCGTTGCCAACCAGCGCCTTGAACGGGCTGAGCTGGAGAGCCGCATTGCCACCATGCTCAATTACTTCCCTCCCCTGCAGAACCGTTTGCAGCAGCTGGCAGGGACCCTTTCCGGGGGGGAGCAGCAGATGGTTGCCATGGGGCGGGCCCTTATGTCCCAACCCCGCCTGCTTTTGCTGGATGAGCCAAGCCTGGGTCTTTCCCCTTTAATTACTGACCAGTTATTTGATATTATCCGGCAGGTGGCAAGGGGCGGCACGACGATTCTGCTGGTTGAACAGAACGCTGCCCGTGCCTTGTCGGCTTCACAGAAAGCCTATCTGCTAGCCAACGGCAGAATTGTCGATTCGGGCAAGAGTGAAGATTTGCTCAACGACCCTCAACTGCGGCGCACCTTCCTTGGCGCCGGGTCGGAGAACAATCCCGATGCCAGCCGCCTTGGGGCATCGGGCCTGACCAACATCAGATTGGAGAAAAACCGCATGGACCAGAGTATTTTCCAGCCTTCCTTCCGTGATGAAGACGAACTTGCGGCCCATCAACTTAAAGGCCTGCAATGGACAGTTAAACACGCTTATGAGGGGTCGAGCTTTTATCGCGATCACTTCGATGGTGCCGCCATCAGGCCTGGTGACATCCGCCGTCTGAAGGATATTGAAAAGCTTCCCTTCACCACGGCGGAGGATCTGCGCGACGGCTACCCCTTCCCTCTGCGTGCCGTGCCCTTTGAGCAGATCGTCAGGATTCACGCCAGTTCCGGTACCACCGGTAAGCGCAAGGTTCTCTGTTATACCCAGAAGGACGTCGACGACTGGGCTCATTTTTTTGCCCGCGGCTATGCCATGGCAGGCGTCACCCCCCTTGACCGTATTCAGATAGCGGTCGGCTACGGGGTATGGACTGCCGGACTCGGCTTTCAGCTCGGCTGCGAGAAGATAGGTGCCATGGCGGTTCCTGTCGGTCCCGGCAATGTCGACATGCAGTGCCAGTTCCTGGTCGATTTTCAGTCGACGGTCTTCTGCAGCACCGCTTCTATGGCCCTGCTTATGGCCGAGGAGGTTCATCATCGCGGGCTGGCCGGCAAGATCAACGTGAAAAAGATTATCTATGGTTCCGAACGCTCCTCACGTGGCATGCGCCGCAAGATATCCGAACTGTTCGGTGGTGCAGAACTATTTGATATCCCAGGCTTGACGGAGCTTTATGGCCCCGGCACCGGCATGGAATGTTCGCAGCACGACTGCATCCATTACTGGGGTGATTATTATCTCCTGGAAATCATCGATCCCGACACCCTCCAACCGCTTCCTCCCGGCGAATGGGGAGAGATGGTGGTCACCACCCTGTGCAAGGAGGCGGCGCCACTTATCCGTTACCGCACCCGCGATATCACCCGCATCATTCCTGAACGCTGCCCATGCGGGTCGATACTTCCCCGCCATTCGCGCATCAAGGGGCGCACTGACGATATGTTTATTTTCCGCGGGGTCAATATCTATCCCTCAAGTATTGACGATATCGTCTCCCATGTTCCGGGTCTCGGGTCTGAATACCAGGTTCATCTCAGCCGTGACGAGGAATCCGGACGTGATGCCATGGAGGTGGTTGTCGAAAAGGGTAAAGGAGTTGAAAAAGGCCGTATCCCGGAAATCACCGCCGAGCTGAGCCACCAGATCAAAAAGCAGCTCCTAGTCTCAACCGCTATCAAGGTCGTCGATTACGGTGACCTGCCCCGTTCCGAACGTAAAAGTCAAAGAATTTTCGACAAACGGATTCAAGATTCGATTGTGTGATTTGAAATGTATTGTTAACCCTGAAAATAGGAAGAGGAGAGGACATTATGAAGAGAAAAAATCTGTTTCTGCTTTTGATTCTGACATGTGCAGTTGTGTTGGCTGCCGCGCCCGTGATGGCCAAGGACACAATTAAGCTCGGCGCTTTTTTTGATCTTTCGGGCCCGGCCAGCTTTATCGGCACTCCCACCAAGCTGGTGGCTGAGATGGTCGTGGCTGAGATCAACAAGAACGGCGGGGTCAACGGCAAACAGATCGAACTGGTGGTAGGTGACACCCAGGGAGACCCCGCCAAGGCCGCGTCCCTGGCGAAAAAATTCATTTATAAGGACAAGGTGGTCGCCATTGTCGGTCCGACCCGTACCGGCACCGGCATGAATGTTAAGGGGATTGTTGAAAAAGCCAAAATCCCCACCGTTATGACCGTCGGCGGCGACCCGGTTATCATGGGGGGAAAATTTGGTTCCTATGACTATGTCTTCAAATCTCCCCAGCGTTCGGAAGTGGCTGTTAAGAGATTGTTTTCCTACCTGCAGGAGAAAAAACTGCATCGCGTAGCCCTGCTCTATGCTGCCGATGGTTTCGGCAAGGACGGTTCGCGCTGGATGGAAAAACTGGCTCCCGAGTACGGCATAGAGTTCGTTACCCGTGAATCCTTCGGTCCCAAGGATACCGACATGACCTCCCAGCTTACCCAAGCCAAAAATGCCAAGCCCCAGGCTCTCATCTGCTGGACTATCGGTCCTGCCGGTTCCATTGTTGCCAAAAACAAGATCCAGTTAGGCATCGATCTCCCCCTCTTCCAGTGTCATGGCCTGCCTGACCCCAAATATATTGAGCTTGCGGGCACAGCTTCCGAGGGTGACCGCATGCCTGCGACCAAACTCCTTGTCGCCGATGAGCTGCCGAACGACGATCCCCAGAAAAAGGTCATCCTCCACTTTCTGAATCTTTATCGGGATGTCTATCACTATGATAAAGAATTCCCCATCAACACCCACTCCGGTTATGCATGGGATGCCATCACCCTGGTTGCAGAAGGCATCAAAAAGGCAGGGACTCAGCCTGATGCGCTACGCAAGGCTATTGAAAACACCAAAGGCTATGTCGGAGTTTCGGGTATTTATAACCTGACCAAAGAGGATCACAATGGTCTGGGTATCGACTCGATGGTCATGGTTGAAGTGAAAAATGGAAAATTTGTTCTGGCAAAATAAGGCCGGACAGCAGCCTGAATAATTTCGCTAAAAAAAGCACCTGTTATACAGGTGCTTTTTTTAGTTGTCACGGGAAAATCAGATCCTGATCAGGTTAATTTGAACTCCAAAGTTTGGCCGCCGTTAAGTTCATGAACCGCCCCGCCGAAACCGATTTTAACCGTTGCAGCCCCATGGTTGCGCAGAGCGGTAACGGTCAAACACTCCGGCGTCACGGTTATATCCAGGAATTGGTGGCGATAAAGGAAGCGCAAGCCGAGTTTAGTGACCTCGCGGGGCAGGGTCGGATCAAACCAGAGAATATCCTGGCGGGCTTCCACCCCAAGGTAGCAACGCTGAATAAGGTCGACGGTACCGGCCATGGCGCCGAGGTGAATCCCTTCCTGGGTGGTGCCGCCCTGAACATCCCTGACGTCACTTTCCAAAGCCAGGGTGAAGAGCTGCCAGGAGCGATGACGATCTTTCCTGGCCAGGACCCAGGAATGGACAAGCTGACTCAGCGTTGAGCCGTTAGACGTGCGGTAGAGGTAATATTCAATATTTTTGGCCACCATTTCGGGGTTGTAAGGATATTTAAGCCGTTCAAAAAGTTTTCCCAGCTCGGTGTCGGAAAAAAGGTAGAAAAGCATGAGGACATCGGCCTGTTTGGAGACCTTGTAGTAATTGGGGCTGTCCCCCTCGGCTTCGAGTATGCGGTCGAGGCGCATGACGTCGCCGTATTTCTCCCGGTAGGTTTTCCAGTCAAATTCCTTCAGATCCTTATAGCCTTCAAACTGGCTGATAATTCCCCTGCCGTGGAAGATGACACGCATTTTGCGGCTCATATCCTCCCAACGGGCGAGTTCCTCGTCGTTGAGCATTAAATGGGCTTTTAGGGCCGCGCTGCGATCTTCCGGAAGAATTTCAAGGATCTCCAGGGCGCGGCACATGAGCCAGGCAGTCATGATGTTGGTATAGGAGTTGTTGTTAACGCCTTTGCCGTGCTGGCCCGGGTAGTCCTCGTGATATTCGTCGGGCCCCATGACGCCATTGATTTCGTAGCGGTTCAGTGCCGGGTTGAAGGTGGCAAGGCTACTGAAAAAGCGGGCGATTTCGAGGATCATTTCAGCGCCGGAAAAAATGAGAAACTCCATATCCCGGGTAACCTGGTAGTAATGCCAGACATTGTAGGCGATGGCCAGGTTGACATGACGCTGAAGAAAGGAGTTGTCGGGAATCCATCGGCCGGATTTGGGATTTAAATGGAGCTTCTGACTTTCTTCGCGCCCGCTGGAGCCACTTTGCCAGGGGTACATGGCCCCTTTGAAGCCTGCATTGGCGGCCTGAATCCGGGCACGGCCGAGGCGCCGGAAGCGATAGCGGAGCAGCGATCGGGTGATCTCGGGAAACCTCAGGGTCAGGAGGGGAAGGATGAACAGTTCGTCCCAAAAGATGTGACCGCGGTAGGCCTCTCCGTGCCAGCCTCGGGGGGGCACACCGACGTCTAGGTCCATGGTGTGCTCGGAGACGGTCTGAAGAAGGTGAAAGAGGTGAAGGTGAAGGACCATCAGGGTGCGGGGACCGTTCCCTTCCACTTCAATGTCAAAACGCTCCCAGATATGTTTCCAGGTCAGTTCGTGACTGGTGCGGAGATCATCAAAATTGCCGACGTGGGCGACCCTCACACAGGCTGAGAAACGGCATTCGGAGATAGCCCGGTCCCGGGAGGTATACAGACCCAGGATTTTTTCCACACAGATTTCCTGACCTTTATCGAGGGGGAGAGAAAAGCCTTGGGCAATATAACCCGGTTCTTCCTCAACGACAAAATCGAGGTCTTGAAACTGGCCGTTTTTAAAGACCCTTGTTCGAACGGCCTGAGCCAGGTTGATTTCGGACTGACTGGTGCTGACTTTCAGGCAGATAACCTCCTTGCCCTGGCGGCTGGTTTCGACAGGGACAAGATGTCGGTTGTTCAGGTCCTTATAACGTTTGACTCCGGCATTAACGATGCGGCCCTCAATGCCAACCTTGAATTCAATATTACCAGACCAGTTTTCTGCCTTGAGGGAATACTTTTGAGCACCGAGGTGATGGAGTTTCTGATGGACGAAATGGCAATTTTCCAGGGAACTGATGCGCCCATTGGTTTCCTGGAAGCGAACAGTTCTGGTCAGGATGCCACGTTTAATGTCGAGTTCTTGACGATAATCGAGAATTTCAACATGTTCGAGGTTGAACCAGGAGCCCCCGTCAATGCGAAAATTGACATAAAGCCAGTTGGGAAAATTGACCAGATCTTCGTTCTCAATCATCTGGCCGGATATTTCGGTTTCCAGTCTGTTGTAGCCACCGGCAAGATAGGTTGCCGGATAGTGAACGTCATCAGCTTTGGCCTCGGGAGTCGCACCGCGGGTGGCGAAATAACCGTTTCCGAGGGTGCAAAGTGCTTCCCTAAGGCCTTCCTGGCCCGGGTCGTAATTGTCATAGACCAGTGCCCAGGGGGTTGCTTCATGGCTCATCAACTTTTCCTTATATTACCTGATGTAAATTTTCCAGAAAGCGCCGTACTTCATCGGTATTATCGAGAGTATAGCGGGCGGCGGTCAAACGATTTTCCTCTCTGACGAGTATTCCTATGCCGTAATCGTAAAGTTCTTTAAAAGCATCCTCATCGGTTAAATCGTCACCGATATAAATTGGAAGAGCCTGGGAGGGTGATATTTTCAACGCTTTCAGGAGCCAACCAACGGCCTTGCCCTTGTGCCAGTCCATGTCGGGCCGCAGTTCATGAATCATCTTGCCGCCGGTTTTACGAAGATTGGAAAATCCCCTATGAACTTCATCAACAATCTGTTCAACCCGGTCATGAGATTTGGGAGCGACTCTGCGGAAGTGGATTGCTACGGCATATTTTTTTCTTTCCACCTGAGAACCGGGGATGTCTTTCAGCCTCTCCTCCAAAAGAGCGGCAGCTTCGGTCAAAGAGGCAAGATGGCTTTTATTTTGTTCGAATTCAATTCTTGTTCCATGAGGGCCTGAAATATCAAACCCGTGGCTTCCGGCATAAAAAATCTCACTTAAATTCACTAAATTCATGACATTTTCCCGGTCCCGGCCACTAATGACGGCTACCGTGGTTTTTTCGGCCAGACGCCTGACCGCCTCCCTCATGGCAGTAGAGAGGATGGCATTGTCAGGATGTTCGACAATAGGGGTCAAAGTGCCATCGTAATCGAGAAAAACAACAGGTATGCGCTTCTTATCGGGATGGTAGATCTCATCCAGATAATCCAGTGCGGAGGGGAGTTCGAAGGTCGGACGTTCCATGGTTCTCTCTCCTTTTTTCAAAAACTGAAAAAATTCGACCCGGACTGGCGACTTTAAGAGCCTTTTTTAAAAAAGGATTTACATCTGGTTAAAAGGCGTGCATGGTGAGAAAAAACTTATAATCTTGTTTGAAATTCTCTCTAATATACCCCAAGAAAGCAAAGAAACAACAGTAACCAAGTTTAAAAACATGGAAATTATGGATGGAAATGACTAACTGGTCGTAATAGAAAATGTTTTTGGGCGGTTTTAAAACCTTTGAAAAATTTACTATAGGTGTGGAGAAAATAGACGTCAGGTGTTAGAATTCTGAGAAGCCACTCATTCAGCACATTATTTCTATTTTATTTGGGAGGAGACAGCATGGAAAAAACTATTTTGGCTATGGTCTGCGCTCTACTTTTAACTTTAAGTGCGTGTGAAAAAAGAGAGGCTAAGAAACCTACTGAAGTCAAAGCTCCCCAAGCCTCCGGCATCATTTCTGACAGGGTCCCTCCTGAGGTCGCCGATCTGGCTA
The DNA here is from genome assembly GCA_016934985.1 of Deltaproteobacteria bacterium. Lineage (GTDB taxonomy): Bacteria > Desulfobacterota > Desulfuromonadia > Desulfuromonadales > JAAYDE01 > JAFGRU01. The sequence continues at coordinate 24,373 of JAFGRU010000039.1, read as the reverse complement.
CCGGGCTTTTGACCGACTTTGGTAAGGACAAAATTGTAATAAAAGCGGTCAAAGCTCAGAATGCCGAAGGCTTGACCAAGGTTCAGATCAAGGCCAAGGATGAAGCCTGGCAGGCGGCAAAAAAAGCTGGGGAAACTGATCCATTAATGAAAGCCGTTATGGAAAATCCCTGCGCCAAACAATTAAAAAAACTTATGGCGGAAAATTCTTTCATTACTGAAATCTTTGTTACCGACAACCAGGGGGCCAACGTTTGCCAGACCGGTTTAACCGGTGATTATTGGCAGGGTGACGAGGCCAAATTCAAGGAGGTTTTCAAAAAAGGAATTCTTGTTTCTCATCCTGAAATGGAAGACGGTATGAATATAACCCAGGTCTCGGTTCCTGTCACCATGGGGAAACGCCATATCGGGACCATGACCATTGGGGTCAATATTGATAAGGTTTCTGGAGTAAAAGCGGATGAGAAAGCTTTAAAAGAGGAACCTGCTGCGGCAGCAGCTCAACCAGGCACTGAAGAACCGCCACCGGCAGCGGCTGAGGCGGAGCAGGAGAAGGCTCCCGGAAGTGCTGCGGCTCCTGAAGTGAAGCCGCCATCTGAAGTGGCCGCCCCCGGAGAAGCGCCTCCCGAACAAGTTGAACCCACCCAGGAAAAGGCCCCGGAAAAAGAGGCAGTAGTCGTAGCCGAGGCTCCAGTTGTAAAAGAGGTTCCCGAAGTTGTCAAAGAAGGTCCCGCAGTGGCCAAAGAGGAGCCGCCTTCGGAAATGATGGAAGAAGCCAAGGAAAGTGCCAGCAAAGTGACTGAAGAGGTCCAGGCGTTGGCGGACACTACTTTAAAAGCCAGTGAGGAACTTGCCACCCTGCCCGCTCAGGTGAAAAAAATTCAGCAGGAGGCCGGTGAGGTTCAGGAAGAAGTTGAAGAAGTAGCTGCACAGGTCAAAAAGGTGAGCGAAAAGGTTGAGAAGGTGTCCATGGAAAGCCAGCAGGTTCTCGATAAGGCTCGCAATGCCATGGAGCAGGTACTTCAGGCCAGGGCCAAGCTTCGCGATGCTGCCGATGAGATTCAGCAGGCCGCAGCTTTGATGACTCAAAAGCTGGCGGAAATCGAATCCCTGACCGGGGAGAAAACGTCGTCCGAAAAGGCACCACCCCAAGCAGAATAACGCCGCTTTCAACTAAAGAAATATCTGCCGCAATCGGTGGATTTCAAAAAGGAAAGGCCCTGTTCAGGGCCTTTCTTCATTTGTGAAGCATCCATCAATGTCCATATCGGATGGTTTCCCCCATCCACCCCCGCCCGGGGTTTCAATTCTGATGCGGTCCCCAGCCTGGACGTTCAATGCTGTTTTCGAGGGAATTTCTCTGCTCTCCCCTTCCCTGATAAGGATGTTGCGGCCAGGCAAACCATTTTTGCCACCGGCTAGTCCATAGGGACCTCTTTTGCGTCTCTCGGAGAGGATGTTGACCTGGACCGGAGCCAGGAATTCGAGTTCTCTGACAATACCACAGCCGCCTCGAAATTGTCCTTCGCCCGCAGATCCCCGGCGCAGGGTATAGCGATGAAGGCGGATAGGCAGGACATTTTCCAAAGCCTCTACAGGAGTGTTAAGGGTATTGGTCATGTGCGTCTGAATGCCATCCATGCCGATGCCAAAAGGGCTTCCGCCGGCGCCGCCGGCAATTGTTTCATAATAAGCGAAAAGTTCTCCGTTGGCAGGGTTGACGCCGCCGACGGTCAGATTATTCATGGTTCCGGCGCTGGCCGCGGGAATTTTTTCAGGAAGGGCCTGAGCGAGGGCTCCGAGCAACACATCGACGATGCGTTGCGAGGTTTCGACATTGCCACCCCCGACAGCGGCCGGGAATGCTGCATCGACAATGCTGTTTTTTGGTGTAATGACATGCAGTGGACGCAGACATCCGGAGTTGCTGGGCATTCCCTCGGGGCCGAGAAGGCGAAATGTATAAAGGACAGCAGAGATAGTGATTGCCCGAACCGCATTCAAACTTCCCTCAACCTGGGGTGAACTGCCGTTGAAATCGATGAATGCATTTTCCCCATTAATGTTCAACTGGCAGTGAATGGGAACCGGTTTGTCACTGATCCCGTCATCATCGAGGAAGTCAGTAAAAGAGTAGCTGCCGTCAGGGATTGAAGAGATGATATGGTGCATGATTTTTTCCCCATAGGCAAGAAGGGCATCGCAGCAGATGCGGGTTTCTGGCAGTCCTTTTTCGGCAACCAGTTCTCTGATGCGCCTTTCACCAAGGCGGTTAGCCGCGATCTGAGCCTGGAGGTCCCCCACCCTTTCCTGCGGAGTCCTGACATTAGCTTCAAGAAGGGCTACGGCGGTGGGACAGAGTTCGCCGTTTACAACTACCTTGAGGGGTGGAATCCGCAGCCCTTCCTGAAAAATATTATTGGCCAGCGGAAGTGACCCGGGAGCCATGCCGCCGACGTCGGCATGATGGGCGCGGTTGACAAGGAAAAAATCCGGAGACCTACCCTTAATAAAAACCGGCATAACCAGGGTGAGGTCCGGAAGGTGGGTCCCGCCCCGGAAAGGATCGTTGAGAAGGATCATGTCGCCAGGACCTATCTCCACGTCTTTGAGAACTTCAGACACGGCAAACGGCATGGCTCCAAGGTGAACTGGAATATGGGCCGCCTGAGCCACCATTTCTCCCTTATGGTTAAAAACAGCGCAGGAAAAATCCCGCCGTTCTTTTATGTTGGGGGAAAATGCGGTCCGCATCAGGGCTGCGCCCATCTCCTCGGTAATGCCAACAAGGCGGTTTTTGATAACTTCGAGGGTTATGGGGTCAACCGTATCAGGAATCATCGCTCTTTTCCAGAAGGAGATGGCCCAACCGGTGCCGTATGGCAGTCCAACCGGGCGGCAAAAGATGGGTTGCGGTATCTTCAATAATCAGAGCCGGCCCAGTGACAGGCTCCTCAATGCCGAGATGACCTCTGTGATAGCCCTGCCATGACTGGCGTTGCCCTCTCCAAATGACCTTTGCAATAAATGGAGGCGAGGCGGCAGAGGGTTCTTTTAGGGCGGTCAGGTCCTCAAAATTCAGTCCCTGCCCCAGGGCCTTGAGCCGCAAAGTTACTATTTCGACCTCTCGCTCAGGATGACAATGTCCATAAAGACTTGCATATTTTTGGTGAAAAGCGGATATGAAATCCTGCGAATAAGGAACATTGATTTCGAAAGATTGGCCCCTATACCGTACATCTAAAGAATACTCGAGAGTCAGATCTGCAGGTCTGACTCCCTCGGCCAGCATCTCTTGATGGGCTTGGGAAGCCAGGGGTTTATAGGCAGCATCGAGGTTTGTACGGTCACTAGAGGAAACAGCAAGAAAGGAAGCTGAATAATCCCGCATGGGAGAGGCAAGAAGCATCCCAACGGCGGATAAAAGGCCAGGAAAAAGTGGGATAAAAACTTTGCGCATGCCGAGTTTTTCCGCCAGAGCACAGGCATGTAGGCCGCCGGCACCGCCGAAGGGGAAAAGGGTGAAGTGTCGTGGGTCGTGCCCACGCTGGACCGAAACCACACGCAAGGCAGCGGCCATATTTTCTTCGGCTACTTCAATGATCCCCTCCGCAAGGCGGTAAGGTTCCAAACCGCTTTTGCGGGCCAATACTTCCATGGCACGGCGGCATTTTTGTGGATCAAGCCCCAAGCCGGCTGAAACAAAGTTGTCAGGGAGGAGGCGACCAAGGAAAAGGTTGGCGTCAGTAACGGTGACGGCGTTGCCTTTGCCGTAACAGGCCGGGCCAGGGTCGGCCCCTGCGCTGGCTGGCCCGACCTGAAGAGCGCCTCCCGCGTCGATGGCCGCTATAGAGCCGCCGCCGGCACCGATGGTATGGATGTCGATCATGGGTATTTTTATGGGCCACCCGGCAATGGAGGCCTGGGAACTGGTGGGGACCGAACCGTCGCAAAGGCCGACGTCGGTGCTGGTTCCTCCCATGTCAAAAGTGAGGATCCTGTCAATTCCCATGGACCTTGCAATATGGAAAGCCCCGGCCATGCCTCCTGCGGGGCCGGACAAAACGGTGTGGACCGCTTTGTCCCCGGCAGCTGTACTGCTCATGGTCCCGCCGTTGCTTTGCATGACTTTCAGAACTGATGGGGCAACATGCTGTTCAAGACTTTCCAGGTAGTTGCCCATGACGGGGGATACCATAGCGTTGACCACAGTGGTCGAGGCCCGCTCAAATTCGCGGTATTCGGGGAGGATGGTTGAAGAACAGCTGACCTTGTAACCTTGCATCAAAAAAATTTTTTCGAGAAGTTTTTCATGTTTCTGATTGGCATAAGAATGCAGCAGACAGATGGCGATGCTGGAACAAGGAATTTCTTTCGCCACAGAAAGGACACGATTCACCTCTTTTTCGACAAGAGGTAAAAGAATTTGTCCGTCGGGCAGGGTCCTTTCCCGGACCTCAATGATTTTTTCTTCACCTAAAGAAGGTCTTTCGCGTTCAGGGTGGAGAGCGTAGAGGCGTGGCCGGCTCTGGCGACCGAGGGACAGGATATCCCTGAAACCCTGAGTGACGATAAATAAAACTTCGGCGCCTTTGCCCTCTAGCAAAGCGTTGGTGGCAACCGTTGAACCGTGGGATATAAGCAAAGATTTAGCCTTTAGACGCGTGACACCGTCCATGAAAGCCATGGCCGGGTTTTGTGGTGTGGAGGGGATCTTCAGAGTGCGGATTTCTTTGTCATCGATCAGGATGAAGTCTGTGAAAGTACCGCCCGTATCAACGCCGAGGAGTTTCATGACAAAGAAAATTTATTTGATTGAAAAAGTGATTTTTCAATTTGCATTGTAAATGCCCTGCACCATTTATCCAAAAGGCCGGATGATTCGATACATGGGGCTGAAATTTCGCAATCCTGATGGAAGACGCCCTTTTCAGCCTCGCGACCCGTTCATTGAAATCTGTACGCAAGAGCCTAATATTGCATAAACAGGTCATCGGATGCACTGTGAAATTCAGTTAAAATGGATAATATCCAATATGGAGGGCAGTTTTGAAATATTAAAAGGACCCTCATGGGGCCCTAAAAGAAGAACATAAAGCCGGTTGATTGAAACGATTAAAAGAACTTTAAGAGTTTTCATCCAACGGAAGCCTTGGGAGAGGTAATAAGATAAAAAACGTAACCTCTTAGGATTCCGGTCTTAACTTTTGGAGAAAAATCTCAGCATAGCCCGCCAGTCTTCAACAGACTGCGACCAAACTCCTTTGTGATGAGCAATATCCTTATCTTTGGCCTGCATCAAAGCATTGAGTTTGGACCTGTTTTCCTCAACGACTTTGGTAAGTTGAGCGATATGATCTTCCATTTCCGCCAACTCTTGTTCGGCCGTTTTTTTGAAAGCTTCTCCCATGACTGTTCACCTCCCCACATTTGTTTGAAATAAGGCTCATCAACCGGCATTACAATTGTACACAGACACAAAGTTAACATCCAAAACTTTGTTAAATAAGCAAAAATTATATCTTTTCTATTAGAATTCTAACAAGAAATGGACTTCTGTCAACATTAGGATGGTGCGGATGGCTGCCCCAGAAAAGTAAAGTAATGTTCACTGGTATGGATTTTTACTTACCTCACAATGATTGCAGTTATTTGCAAAAGAAATTGACCATAAAAGAATGCGGATTTGGCGTTTTTACAGAAAAGAAAAAAGCCTTTTGAAAAAATTTCAAAAGGCTTTCATTTTTTTTGATTCTGGTCGGGGCGAGAGGATTTGAACCTCCGACCCCTTGCACCCCATGCAAGTGCGCTACCAGGCTGCGCTACGCCCCGAGAACCAAACGGATATGGATTATGTGGATTTAAATCAAAATTGTCAAGAGAAAAGACCCTTGGAAAAATTTTTATAAAAGTCGCTCAAAAAGAAACTTAGGATAAATAAAAACCTAATTCTTAACCTTAAAAACGTTGTTTGAAATACCCGAAATTTTTACTTATTATACGTTATAGACATCCTCCCCACGAAGAACGGAAAAGCCGTTTTCCAGGAGAATGCGAATAGCTTCGTCGGGATTGTCAAAGCGAAAAATCATGATGGCATTATCGCTGTAATGCTCCGGAAAAGCGTACATATATTCAACATTGACATTTTCCTTATCCAAAGCCTCTAGAATGCTGTTCAAACCGAGCGGGCGGTCAGGGACCCCCGCCGCCACAACCTCGGTCTTGTGGACGGTAAAACTCTTTTCCTTGAGCACTTGTTTGGCAAGATCGGTGTTATCGACAATCAAGCGAAGAATGCCGTAGTCCGAGGTATCGGCCAGGGACAAGGCCCTGATGTTGATACCAGCCTCTCCCAAGGCTCTGGTTACATCGGCCAGCCTGCCCTTCTGGTTTTCAATGAAAATAGAAATCTGCTCGACTTTCATGACCCCTCCTGTGGGAGAATCGGTTATTTAATCCGTTTATCAATGACCCGCTTGGCTTTTCCCTCACTGCGGGTGATGGTTTTCGGTTCAACCAGGCGCACTTTGCAGGTAATGCCAAGCAGATCCTTGATCTCCTTACGAATTTTCTCCGATAGATCCTGAAGTACCTTGATTTCATCTGAAAAGGTGGCTTCGTTGACTTCAACCTGTATTTCAAGCGTATCAAGGTTTTCTTCTCGATCAACAATCAGCTGATAGTGGGGTTCGACCCCCTCGATATTGAAAAGGACGCTTTCAATTTGAGAGGGGAAAACATTAACACCGCGAATGATGAGCATGTCGTCGCTTCGGCCGCTCATCCTTTCCAGGCGGACATGGGTTCTGCCGCAGATACAGGGCTCGGGAATAATGCGGGTAATGTCGCGGGTTCGATAGCGGATGAGGGGGATTCCTTCCTTGGTCAGGGTGGTGATGACCAGTTCGCCTTTTTCTCCCCAGGGAAGCACCTCGCCGGTTTCGGGATTGATTATTTCCGGGAGGAAATGATCCTCCCAGATGTGCAGCCCATTCTGAGCTTCAACGCATTCAATGGCCACCCCCGGTCCGAGGATCTCCGACAATCCATAAATGTCAATGGCCTTGATATTGAGTTTTTCCTCTATTTCGCGGCGCATAGATTCACTCCAGGGTTCGGCTCCAAGGATGCCTATGCGAAGCTTGAAATTGCGTACGTCAAGACCTTCCTCCTTTGCAACTTCGGCCAGATAAAGGGAATAGGAGGGAGTGCAGGTGATAACCGTGGAACCGAAATCCTGCATGATCATAATCTGCTTTTTGGTGTTGCCGCCCGACATGGGGATCACGGAAGCCCCCAGGGTTTCAGCGCCGTAGTGGGCGCCCAGACCGCCGGTGAAAAGACCGTAGCCGTAAGCATTGTGGATGACATCCCCCTGGTGGGCGCCTGCGGCGACAAATGAGCGGGCCATGAGTTCAGACCAGCCATCGATATCCCTTCTGGTGTAGCCGACGACAGTGGGCTTGCCGGTGGTCCCGGAGGATGCATGAATGCGGACGATCTGAGCAAGGGGAACGGCAAACAGCCCATAGGGATAATTGTCGCGCATGTCCTGCTTGAGGGTGAACGGAAGACGACCTAGGTCCTTTAGGGATTTTATCTGGGTTGGCTTTATCCCCATGGCATCAAACTTCTGACGATAAAAGGGGACCATGTTGTAAACCCGGGTGGCGACGTTCTGCAGACGTTTCAGCTGAAGCGATTCCAAGGCTTCGCGGGGGAGTGTTTCAAACTCATCATTCCAGATCATGAGACCTTCCCTTTAAATTTTTTGTGATAACGATTTTGCGTTATAAAAAAGACCCTGTAAAAAAGGTGTGAAAATCGGGTAAAAAGATCAGTGAACGAATCATAACAAAAAAAAACTGAGGGGAAAATTTATTTCTTAATGTTTGAGAAAGGGGCAGTTTGTGGCCAGAGGCATTTCAGGGTAATGGAAGGGTTGAAATTAAAACGAAATAATTTATTTTACCCCGCGTACCGCTTCCGAAACATTGTAGGTATGGTCGGCTATTTTTTCAAAATTATGAAGCATGTCGATGTAAATCAAACCCGACAGAACCGTACATTCTCCGGTGTTAAGGCGGGTAATATGATTGTTTCGAAGGTTTTCCTCCAGTTTGTCGACGCAATTCTCCATGGTTAGGGCTGTTTCCTTGATATTCACGTCCCGGTTTTCAAGCGCATTAACGACAAAACCGAGGAAACCCCTGGTTTTTTTTGAAATTTCCTGAATTTCCTGCTTTGCGATATCGGAAAAATCAATTTTTTCTTCTTTTTTTCGAGTTCCTAATTGCCAGAGGTTCTCGCAGTGGTCCCCTACCCTTTCAAGGTCGTTGACCATATGCATTAATGAACCGATCTCTTTTGATATTTCCTGGGTTATTGAGAGCTGGGAGAGAGCAACAAGAAAATTTGTAATCTCTTTTTGCAGAAGGTCGATGTGATCCTCTTTTTTCTCAAGCGATTTGAGGTGCTTTTCATCCTGGTCCTCGTAATACAGGAGAACCTCATCGAGACATTCCTCTGCCAGGCGGGCCATTCTAAGGGTTTCGGAGCGCGCCTGGCCCAAGGCAATAGGGGGAGTATTGAGAACACGCATGTCAATGTGTTTGAGGCGAAATTCGGTTTCAACCTCTTCTCCTCGCAGGAAAAAGGTGGTCAGCTTGGCAAGCCAACCAATCAAAGGAAGGAACAACAGGGTATTGATGATATTAAAAAAGGTGTGGGTGTTGGCAATGTGGCGGGCAATGAAAGGTTTATCGCCAATACTGACTCCAAACATGGCCGCCTGTTGTTGCGTTTGGGCAATGAAGTCGGCCTCGCCCGGAGTCAGGCTATTGATCAGTTCTAGAAAAAACGGGAAAAGAATAAGCATGTAGATGACGCCAATGGAATTGAAAAGGAAATGGGAAAGAGCAGTTCTTTTCGCGGGCAAACTTGTTCCAATGGCAGCAAGATTGGCAGTGATGGTGGTGCCGATGTTTTCTCCAAGGATTAAGGCGATACTTGCTTCAAAGGTCAGAAGACCGTTGGTCGCAAGCGCCAGAGTGATACCGATAGTGGCACTGCTGCTCTGCAAGATGACGGTCAGTATGGCGCCTATCAAAACGCCGAGGAGGTGGTTGTGACCAATTCCCATGAAGAGCGCACGGAATGCCTCGCTTTCTTTTATCGGTTCCATGGCTTCTTTCATTACCGCCAGGCCGAAAAACAGGATTCCGAAACCAAGGATAACCTCGCCGATATAAGCCCAGCGCCGACTGCGTGAGAAGAGTTTCAGGGCAACCCCGAGACCAATGGCAGGGAGCGCATAGTGGGTAATTTTAAAGGCGATCAGCTGTGCTGTGATGGTAGTGCCGATGTTGGCCCCGAGAACAACGCCGATGGATTGAACCAGGGAGAGGAGTCCGGCATTGACGAAACCGACAACCATGACGGTGGTGGCGCTGGAGGACTGAATAATGGCCGTTACCGTCATGCCGACCAGCATACTCACAAAACGATTACATGTAAGTGCTGCGAGGATTTTGCGAATGCGGTTGCCGGCGACTTTTTGGAGGCCTTCGGACATGATCTTCATGCCGAAAAGGAAGAGGCCCAAGCCCCCGATAACACCGAAAACAACAGTTTGGTTTAAAAGGGAGGACATATTGGAATAAGTGGTATTTTATTAAATAAAAAAATTTTGCGAATATTAAAAACGTGTGGACTATATCCGATGAGGGGGGGTTTTTCAATCCTAAAGAGAGATAAAAGAAAGGATAGAAAAAAGAGTGGTTTTCTTATTTTGGCGGTAAAAGGCCTTTATATATAGGGTGGGACAGGTCATTTGTCAGCTAGAATATTTTTCCCCAGGCACCATTTGAGCAGCTTTTGATAATCAGCCTGGGTCTCCCTGACCCTTTGTGAAAAGAGTTTGATCATATTGCGGCTGATTTTAAGTGCCAAAACCGGGTTCTCAGAGCAGAGGCGCTCGAAATCATTTTTGTGAAAACAGAGAAGTTCTGCATCTTCTGCGACAAAAGCAGAAACAGAACGGCTATCATCATCGAAAAGAGCCAGTTCGCCAAAAATGTCGTCCGCACCTAGAACGACCACGGTTTTTTCCCGGCCGGAAGTAAGCATGCGGGAGATTTTTACTGCGCCCTTTTTAATGATGTAAAGGGATTCTCCAGGCATGTTTTCGAGAAATACTACGTTGCCTTCTGGAATGTTTTTAGAGGTCAGAAATTTGGCAAGAGTTTCACATTCTGCTTTTGTCAGGCCCTGGAAAAAAAGGCTGTCTTCGAGAATATTAACGATTTGATCCATAGTCGGCAGTTGAATACAAAAAATACGCCCAATTCAATAAAAAAGGGAAATCAGTATATGCCTAAACCGATTCTCCGTTCCGGTAATACAACCAGAAAAGTGAGGAACAGGGAAAAAGGAGTTCAGGTGTTGTTGAAAAAGGTTTTGTGTAGAAAAGTTACCGGGAGTTAGGCCTGATCATCTACCATTTCACGAAGTTCTTTTCCTACCTTGAAAAACGGGAGCTTTTTTGCTTTGACGTCGATTAATTCGCCGGTTTTAGGATTGCGGCCAGTGTAAGGTTTGTAATCTTTAACGACAAAACTGCCAAAGCCTCTTATTTCAATTCTGTCGCCTTGGACGAGAGTTTCTGCCATCGAGTCAAAAATGAGATTGACAATGCCCTCGGAATTCTTATATGAAAGACCTCTTATATTGGATAATGCTTCAACCAGTTCAGATTTGTTCATAAAAATATCTCCCCCACCTTTCCACGCCGTTAATTTTACAATTCAAATGATCCGGAAAAAGGTTTTCCTATATAACGCATCCAAAGTCCTTACGTAACAGTCTATAAGCTTATACAGGCTCTTTGCAATGTCAATAGATAGAAGATAATTTTTTTTAATTTCTAATAGTTACCCAGGGTCAAGGCCCTGAGGGTGGTTGCAGTTTACAACCCTTATGCAAGTGTAATAAAATCTATTCGCATGATGCAGCTAAAAGTCCAGAAATATATTTTTCGGGAGGTCATTGTCCCCATGGGGTTGGGCATATTCGTCCTTTCCTTTGTCCTGATTATGGGGAACCTTCTCAAGCTCACCGACCTGGTTATCAACAAAGGTGTTGCCTTTAAAGAAATCGCTCTGCTTTTTTTATATATTTTCCCTTCTTTTCTGGACATCACCCTGGCCATGGCCTTTTTGCTGGGCATCCTGGTGGGATTTGGTCGCCTGAGCGCCGACAGTGAAATTATCGCTATGAAAGCCTCCGGCGTCAGCATCACTACCATGTTGAAGCCGGTTCTTGTTCTCGGGTTGATCATTTCTTTGGCGACTGGCTGGTTGCTTTTATATGCCAGGCCTTTGAGCCGAATCGGGTTCCATAAACAAGTTTTCAATATTGTCAATAAGCGTCTGACCACGGGCATTCAACCTATGGTCTTTTTCCACGATTTTGAAGGCGTTGTCATTTATGCAGAGAACGTTGATGCTCGTTCAGGAAAACTGAAAAATATATTTCTTCAGGACCATCGCACGTCATCGTCGGTTGCGACCATATTTGCCCGTCATGGCACTGTCCGTTCAAACCCCAAAACCCTAACATTTTCAATCAACCTGGAGGAAGGGACTATTCTCAGCGGCCCTGGAAAGGTCGATACCACCTCTTTGCAAATCCTTCAATTTGCCGAGTACAACATCGATATGAGTTTTGAAAACGAAAAAAGCTCAGGCAAATGGAACCAACCTAAGGCAAATTACCTGACTTTTCCCCAAATGCAAAAGGCTTTTGCAGGCCAACTCCCCGGCTATGATCCGCATCGGTTGAAAATTGAGTGGCACAAACGCTTTGCCATGGCTCTGGCACCACTTTTGTTTGCCTTGATTGGGGTCCCTTTGGGAATTTACTCCCCTCGCTCTGGAAAAATTGGCGGATTTGTTATTTCCCTTTTTATATTTTTGATTTATTTCGTTTCCTCCTCGTTTGTCGAAACAATCTGCAGGGATGCAGATATTACATTTTACGGTTTGATATGGTTGCCGGATATCCTGTTTTTGCTATCAGGTGGAATTTTACTTTACTGTGCTCACAAGGAAAGGGATATCTTTTCTTTTCTGCCAAAATTTTTTGTTAGCAGACTTTTTCAAAAGATTCAGGGCCTTCGACGAGGGAAGAGATGACTCTTCTAAATCGCCTAGTTCTTTCGATCTTTACGAGGTTTACTTGCCTTGCTCTGATTTCTTTCAGTTCCATTTACCTGTTGATCGATTTTTTTGAAAAAGTCGATGGCTTCCTCAAGTATAATGCCGGATTAGGCCTTTATTTCCTTTATTTTTTAAACAAAACCCCCGTCATTCTATCCCAGTTAATGCCCTTTGCCATTCTTATGGGGGCATTTATGACTCTCGCTACCCTTGCCCGACATGGGGAACTGGCAGCCATGTTTTCCAGCGGGATCAGCCTGTTCAGTATTACGCGGCCTATTCTCCTCGCGGCCTTTCTGGTGTCGCTTGGGACCCTGGTCTTCAACGAGTTTCTGCTGCCTCTTCATGTGCAGAAAAGCAATCAGATATTACGTCGGGACGTGCAAGGAAAAGAGGATTTAAACTTAAAACTTACGGGGGTTTGGTTCAGGGAGGGAAATTCCATTGTGAACATCCTGACTGCCGAACCCAAGAACAAAACGCTCATTGGTGTTTCTGTTTACCAAGTGACGAAAGATTTTAACCTTGTTTCAAGTCTTGAAACCAAAAAGGCTGTTTTCCAGAATGGTCAATGGGTTGGCGAATCCGTTCGGTTGCGATGTTTCGATTCTCTGACTGGCGGACTTGTCGGTGTTAAGACGATGCAGGAGCAGTCTCTTGGTTTTTCCAAAGACCCTGAAGAGTTTAAGGATATTGCGGCCAAAAGAGAGGAAAAAAATTTCCGGGAACTATGGATTCTTGCAAGGCAACTTAAACGCGAAGGCTATGACGCAGCCAGTTATGAAGTCGATATGCATAGCCGGTTGTCGACACCTTTCGCTTGTAGCATTATGGCATTTTTAGGGATTCCCTTTGCCCTGCGAGGCAGTCGACGCGCGGGGATGAACCTCGGGGTGGTTGTTTCTGCGGGTGTTGGAATCTTCTATTATTTTATTAACGCTCTTCTTATGGCTTTTGGCTATTCCTCGGTTCTCCCACCTTTGGTTGCAGCTTGGGGTGCGAATGTCCTTTTTTTCCTTCTCGGAATATATCTGTTACTTTCACAGCAGAACTGACAACGACGTCAATTCCCTTGTGGTTTTCCGCGCTTGTGGTTAAATGAAGAAAATGCATGGAAAAGCAAGGAAACTATGCCTTATGAAAGGCCCTGCCAGAATTCCAATCCTTTTTTTCATGGTTTTGTTTTTGGGAACGCCCTTGCGTCTCCCTGCCCTGGAAATATTTTCCGTTTCCCCTGTCAAGGTCTTTCCAGGGCAAGTGGTGCAGGTGACGGGAGGACCCTTTTATGCCGGCGTCAAGGTTGTTATTGGTGATGCGGAAGTAGTCCCCCAGTCTTTTGACGAAAAGGAATTAAGCTTCAAGGTTCCGGAACTTGGCGAAGGGGAATACATTCTTTTTCTTCGGTCCGGGGAGGAAAACTCTCCGGTGTTTCGGCTGGAAATAACGGTTAAGCCTCCGATTGTCTATAGCGTAAATCCTCTGGAAGTAGATGAATGCGAAATGGGATTGTTGGAAAAGGATATTGAGCTCCAGGGAGACCATTTTCAAAGAGGTGCCATCGTTCTTCTTGACGGCAAAGTGGTTCCTTCCGCAAGGCGCAGTGCGCGTCTAATAACAATGCCGGTTGGGGATATTAAAGGTGGGAACCATGAATTGCAGGTGGTTAATCCGGATGGTCGTCAATCTCTGTCTCAAGGATTTGTGGTAAACGATCAGCCGGAAATTTTCTCCGTAATCCCTGGTGAGGACCATGTCAACAGCTACGAGTTGATCATCGAGGGGAAAAACTTTGTTCAAAATTCGCAGCTTTTAATTGATGGCCGGAGCATTCTGGCCGTTTCGGGAATTCCAGCCCAAACCGACATTGTCCGCTATGTTGATTGCCATACCCTGATTTACGTGCGTTATCCCTACAGCAGGGAACTGAAACAGGTTTCCATTCGCATCGTTAATCCCAACGGCAAACAGACCCCGCTTTTTACCATCGCTGCTCCCTGAAAAATCTTCTTTGCAAGACTTGGTTTTTATGCCAGTATTTAAAATCAGACTAATTTGATAGGAAAAATAACCAAGGATTGTCATGAAAATAACTTTTAAAGGCGATTATGCCCTTAAAGCCATTCTCTACCTCGCCTTTCATTATGGGCAGGAGCGTGTTGTTCCCATTGTTGAAATTGCCGATGAAAACGATATTCCCAGGAAGTTTCTAGAGCAGATCATGCAAATTTTAAAGGGCGCAGGAATTGTCGACAGTAAAAGGGGAATCAGCGGTGGTTTTTTCCTCAAAAGGGCACCGGACAAAATACTCCTTGGTGAAATCGTCCGTCTGATTGAGGGGGATATTGAACCGATCCCCTGTGCAAAAAACCCGCCCCAGGTTTGCTGTGACGATCTTGCCGCCTGTGCATTCAAGGAGATATGGGTAAAGGTTGCAGCTGCAGTGTCGGATATCATCGACAATGTAACCTTTGCCGACATCATGGAGCGCCAGTTGAAACTGAAGGAAGCGGATCAAGGGTACACCTACCAAATTTAACAGGAGAAAAAAATGTCTGAAAAGCCTTATGGATTTGAAACGCTGACCCTCCATGCCGGTCAGGAGCCTGACCCGACCACCCTCGCCCGGGCTGTTTCCGTGTGCCGCAGCAGTTCATTCCTTTTCCGGGATACGGAGCACGCTGCCAATCTTTTTGCCTTGAAGGAAGAGGGAAATATTTACACCCGCCTTGGGAACCCGACCCAGGATGTGCTCGAAAAAAGAATGGCGGCCCTGGAAGGCGGGAGCGCGGCCCTGGCCCTCGCCTCCGGGACCTCGGCCATCTTTTACACCATGATCAATATTCTCGAAACGGGTAACGAGATTGTTTCTGCCAACAATCTCTATGGCGGGACTTTCACCATGTTTAATAATATTCTGCCCCAGTTCGGCATTAAAACCCGCTTTGTCGACCCGACCCGCCCCGAGGATTTTGACAATGCCATCAATGAAAAAACGCGGGCCGTTTTTATTGAAACCATCGGCAACCCGGTCCTCGGGGTTACTGACATTGAGGCCGTTGCCGCCATCGCCCGTAAACATCACCTGCCCCTGGTGGTTGATTCAACCTTTACCACCCCTTACCTGCTCCGTCCTTTGGAACATGGTGCCGATATCGTTGTGCATTCCCTGACCAAATGGCTGGGCGGGCACGGTACTGCCATTGGCGGGATTGTTGTCGATTCAGGAAAATTCGACTGGACTGACCCCAAATTTACCCTCTACAACCAGCCGGATGAAAGTTATCACAACCTGCGTTACGCCCATGATCTTGGCGATCTTAACCATCTAGCCTTTATTTTAAGAATGCGGTTGGTGCCGCTGCGTAATCTCGGGGCCTGCATTTCCCCGGACAATGCCTGGATGTTCCTTCAGGGTATTGAAACCCTTCCCCTGCGCATGGAGCGTCATTGTGAAAACGCCTTGCGTGTTGCTGAACACCTTGAAAAACATCCCCAGGTGGCTTGGGTCCATTACCCCGGCCTGGCTAAAGACCCGACCTATCCTACGGCGGCTAAATATCTGAAAAAAGGTTTTGGCGGGATGGTCGTGTTCGGAACCAAAGGGGGCTACGAGGCCGGAAAAAGCTTTATCAATCGCTTGCAGCTCTTCTCCCATCTGGCCAATGTCGGGGATGCCAAGAGTCTGGCCATTCATCCCGCCAGCACTACCCATTCCCAGTTGACAGAGGCCGAACAGAAAGCCGGTGGCCTTGCTCCGGAAATGGTGAGGCTTTCAATCGGCATCGAAACCATCGAAGATCTCATTGCCGATATCGATCAGGCGCTGGGAGGTTAGGGAAATTTTAGCGGGGGTTGTAATGGCAGCCCCCGCCTTTTGTTTATGGGAAAACAATAGCTGAGGAGAAATAGATCATGGCAGGCTATTTTGAAGATAACACTCTTTCCATCGGCAACACGCCGCTGGTGAAACTCAATCGCGTGACCGGGGACAGTCAGGCCCTTGTCCTGGGGAAAATTGAAAGCCGAAACCCGGCTTATTCCGTAAAGTGCAGAATTGGTGCTGCCATGGTCTGGGATGCGGAAAAAAAGGGGATCCTTAAACCTGAAATGGAAATCATCGAGCCGACCAGCGGCAACACCGGTATTGCCCTGGCCTTTGTGGCTGCCGCTCGAGGCTACACTCTCAGCCTGACTATGCCGGAAACCATGAGTATCGAACGCCGCAAAGTCCTCAAGGCTTTGGGGGCTAACCTGATTCTGACGGATGGTGCTCTTGGGATGAAAGGCGCGGTGGAAAAGGCCGAGGAGATTCAACGATCTGACCCGAAACGCTATCTGCTCCTGCAACAGTTTTCCAATCCGGCTAATCCATCCATCCATGAAACGACCACCGGCCCGGAAATCTGGCGTGATACAGATGGCCAGGTTGATGCTGTAGTTGCAGGGGTTGGAACCGGCGGAACCCTGTCGGGGATTTCCCGATTTTTGAAACGAGTCAAAAAGAAACAGATCACGAGTGTCGCCGTCGAGCCGGCAGACAGTCCGGTTATCACCCAGCACCTCAATGGAGAAACGCTACGCCCCGGGCTCCATAAGATTCAGGGGATCGGGGCGGGTTTTATTCCCGGCAATCTGGATATCGATCTGGTTGATCGGGTGGAACGGGTGAGTAACGAGGAAGCCTTTGAATTTGCCCTGCGCCTGGCCAGGGAGGAAGGCATCCTTGCCGGAATTTCCTGCGGTGCTGCCGTTGCGGCGGCCTGCAGGTTGGCGAGGGACAGCCAATTTGCTGGAAAGACCATTGTCGCAATTCTTCCCGACTCAGGGGAAAGGTATCTTTCCAGTAGTCTATTTGAAGGCCTTTTTGATCCTCGTACCGGGATGTGAAATACTATTCTTGATATCGAAATATCTTGAAATATATTTAAATTTAATCAAATAGCCTGGTTAAATTAGAATTTGGATGAAGGGTTTATTTGGTTTTTAGTGGCAGTTGTCCGGATCCTTTGAATAAATACATCGAAGTCATTAAGGCGTTGTTTTCCGAAAAAAGGTCAGCCGCTGAAAATTATCTGGTTTTTGATCTCGCTGGCTTTTTCTTCTCCTGCCAGTGCTGCGATAATGGCCAGGGAAAAGCGGATAGCCGTTCCCGGCCCCGCACTTGTAATGACAGTCCCATCCTGTACGACCTCCCGGTCAACATACTGCGCGTTGGCAATCTCCTTGCTGATGCCGGGATAACAGGTATAGGTTTTGCCTTTTAAAATTCCGGCGTCGGAAAAGACCTTGGGAGCTGCGCAGATGGCGCAACAGAGAATGCTGTCTTTATAGAAATCTTGAACGGTTTGCAGAACCAGATCAGACCCTGCCAGAGTTTTAAATCCGGGTCCTCCAGGCAGGATCAGAGCATCGAAGAGACCGGTCGTTTGTTCCAGCAAGGTGTCCGTAAATATCCTGACGCCCTGCCTGCCGGTAACGGTTTCCTTTTCAAGCCCCGCGGTTACGACCTCGATGTTTGCCCTGCGTAACAGGTCTATGGGAGTTATGGCTTCCATTTCCTCAAATCCATCGGTTAAAATCATCAGTGCTCTTTTGCTCATTTCCGCTCCTGCATATTTCAAATGGTTGGCAAAAAATTAATCTCAGACATAAGGGACATAACGGGGATCATACATACAGGTTTGCATGTGGTTAAAATAATCTCCTGGAATGTTTTTATTTGCCAGGCCTTGGTCAGCAGCCATTTGGGCAACTGCTGCGGCAATAACTGTTGAAATGTGGCGGATTTTTTGAAAGGAAGGATAAAGCAGTCCATCGGCAATATCCTTAGCGGAAACTTGAGTTGCAAGAGCCTGGGCTGCGGCCAGGAACATGGCGTCTGTTACCTGCGATGCCCCGGATTCGATGACTCCAAGACCTACGCCGGGGAAAACATAAGCATTGTTGGCCTGGCTTGGTATCAATGCTTTCCCGTCAAGAACAGAGGCAGGAAATGGACTGCCACTGGCGAAGACTGCCCTCCCCTCCGTCCAGGTGTAAGCTTCCGCGGCGGTACACTCTGATTTTGAAGTTGGATTGGAGAGGGCAAAAATGATCGGCTTCCGGTTGATTTCGGCCATGGTCTTCAAGACCTTGCGGTTGAAAGCCCCTCCAAGCCCGGAAACTCCAATAAGTACCGTGGGCCGTAGGGTCTGAATGGAAGAGAGAAGGTCGGGGAGATGGGGATGGCCGTGAGCAAAAGGCTTTTTCTGGTCGGTTAAATAATCACGGTCTTTGACGATCAGCCCTTTTGAATCGACAAACCAGCACTTTTCCCGGGCTTCTTGGAGGGGCAGACCTTCCTCCAGCATGGCTGCGACAATCATTTCCCCGATGCCAATACCCGCTTCACCGGCCCCGAGGAAAAGTATTCTCTGGTTCTTAAATGATGCCTTGGTCACCCGCATTGCATTGTAAAGGCCGGCCAGTGTAACACAAGCGGTACCCTGAATATCGTCGTTGAAACAGCAGAACCGTCGACGATACCTGGTCAGCACCCGGAAGGCGTTGCGGTTACCAAAGTCCTCGAATTGAATAAGGACGCCGGGAAAGTTTTCCCGGGCCGAGGTTGTAAATTCGTCGAGAATTTCATCATAAAGGTCTCCGCGGATACGGTCTTGGCGTAAACCGATATAAAGAGGATCGTTCAGTTGGTTGACATTATGGGTCCCGACGTCAATCAGAACCGGCAGACAATGACGATGGTGAATGCCGGCGCAGACAGTATAGAGAGTTAATTTGCCGATGGGAATCCCCATTCCGGCAGCTCCCAGATCGCCGAGCCCCAGAATCCGCTCACCGTCGGTAACGACAATTACCTTGATATCTTTTTCGTGCCATTGCCCCATCAGTTCGGAGAATCTGCCCTTCTGCTCTGCCGTTAAAAAAAGCCCGTTGGGACGGCGGAAAATATGGGAGAATTCCATGCAGGCCTGGCCTACGGTTGGAGTATAGATAATGGGCAGCATTTCCTCGATGTTGTCGATTAGAGTGCGGTAGAAAAGGGTTAGATTGCGGTCCATCAAAGCAGTCAGAAAAATGTATTTTTCGATATCGGAGGGTTTTTTGCGGAAATTTTCCAGAATCCGCATGACCTGTTCTTCAATGGTAAAAACTGCCGGGGGGAGCAAGCCTTCAAGGCCTAAAACTTTACGTTCTTTCAATGTGAACGCAGTTCCTTTGTTATAGAAATTGTCATGAAGGAGTTGAATCCCCCTTGGGATGGCTTCATTTTCTGCTAATGGGGTTTTTTCCATTTTATTCCCAGTCCTTTTTAAATCGAACACCTATGCGGACACTATGACCGGTCATGGCGAATACTATTGATGCGATTAAGTCCTCCTGACATCACTAAGGACTTCATTGGTGTGCCTAGAATTTGTGGAACACTTGTGCAACATTTATTTCAGGATGAGCATTAACACTCTAACAGAACCTCCAACCCTTGGGGTTGGTTTAAAAGTAAATCTTTTATAATTTTTATGCATAAAATGATTCTTTTCAATAGGGAATAAAAAGAGTTTTAAAAAATCTATTAAAATAGGAATTGTTTTGGCTCCTGAAAAAAGAGTTCTGTTAAAAAAAGCGACTCGCGGTCGCTTAGATGCTGATGATTTGTTGGGATTAGCGCAAAAAAAAGCCGGTCCAGAATGGATCGGCAAAAATGTGGTGCGCAGGAAAATAATTTATTAAAAAAGATGGATCAGTCTGTCAAAGGCTTGGCAAAGTTGGGAAGAGGTTGAATTCACCATCTCTTTTAAAAGGCGGATACCAAGCTCTGAATTATCCTCCAGAATTTTCTGAAATTTTTCCTGATCAAGAAGGCCTAGAAGAGAATATTCCATGGCCGTAGCAGTGGTAGAAAAACGGTTACCCTCAAACATGCAAAAATCACCAATAAGACTACCCTTGCCGATAACGCCGACGACCACTTGATGGTTATTAAATTCAGTACTTTTGGTTAATTTGATTTTCCCTCGTTCGACAAAAGCCAAAAATGGACTGGACTCGCCTTCGTGCCAGATAGTTTCACCGGTCTGGACATGACGGATATGGAAATAGGGAAGAAGGTTTTCCAATCCGAAGTCCGCGAGGAACGCAAAAGGTGCAACCTTCGAAGGGGCTTCATCGTTTGAAGGAAACGAAAACTGGCCCCGTAAACAAGATGGCCCCTTGTGAAAATTTTTCTTTTCAGTGGATCTGCTGAAATCGTCCCTGAAGCTTTTAAAAAGCAGGGTCCTATCTCTTTCTTGTTGTTTCTTCATCCCAAGCCCTAACAATGTAAAATTTTTCGACATTACCGATCTTAACTTATTTGGTAAAACCGGTTTCTCAATATCAACATTATAATGCATGCCCTTAAAATGGGCAAAATCAGGAGGGCTTCTAAAAATATGCGTAGAAGTTTCCGATTTCTTTTATGGTTAGAGCACATTTTGTTCCATTTGTTTAACATGCTGAAATTGCAATAAAAAGTTGCTTATAAATTAAATCATTGGAAATTTTGTAAGATTTTTCGACAAAAACCCGGAGAATTTTTTTCTGAAATTCTTCTTTTAGTTTATGGGTGTTTAGAATGCTTTGTAAAAACAGTTCTTTGTTAAATGGTAATTTGTTCTGGAATTAATAGCCAAAGTGTAAAAAAAACCGACAAAGAGCGGAATGAAGATCCTCAACGCTCTTTAATCGGTTTTTAGGGATGAGACGCTTTTAAATAGTAAAAAATTAGATGACTTTTAATCCCGATCAATAAGAAGAAGTTCGGATTCTTTTTTTACTGCCCTCAGGATGCGAATGCCGTCTTTGTTCATGCTCTCGCAATCCGGGTCCCTTCCAAGCCCTTCCTCCCGGGCTAAAGTCAGGTAATGTGTAACATTTTTGAGAAAGGGTAAAAGAATCCGGCAAGCCTTAAGGGTTTCGCGCAACTGGAGTTGATTATGGAGCAGAACCTGAGTAGGGATGCCCTCACTGTTGGCGGCGATGTTTTGGTCCAGGGTTTCGTAAACCGTAGGTTTTTTCCCCTCGTCATAGACCAGCCAGAAATAAATGTAGCCGGCGTCTTCAGCTATTTTCCGAAGCAGGGACTTGTTACGGAATTCTTTTGAGGATTTAGGTGACTCCGGCACCAGAAGTACCTCGACCACAAGGGATTTTTTTTCAGCATTCCATTCGGAAATGACGTAGGCCCCTTCTATGGCTTTTTTACCGTCAGTGGTTTTGATGCCGGCCTTTTTGCCAAAATGAATGTAGATTGGACCGAAGGATTCCTCTAACCCTTCGCAGGACAAAACCACCGAATCATCCTTAAGATATTTTCCAACCAGGTTGGGATGGAGATTAAAGAAGATTGCCGGGGGTTTGAGCCGCGATTCTCCGGATTTTTTAACGTAGCGTCTCATGAAGCGTGAAAAGATAAGACATTCACGTAGTACCACGTCCCAGAGAAATCTGCCGCTCAGTTCGACATCTGTCCCGGAAAGCCGGAATAGTTTTTTATCCATTTTGTTTTCGTCCGGGGCTTCCATCAATTTCAGGAATTCCTGCATCAAAGGATTTAAATCCTTGCCGGCCCGGTTCAGGATGTAGTGAAAAGGGTGATAGCGAACGGATAGAAGCAACTTTTTATCATTCGACGTCATGGTTTCCTCGTAAAGAGCCTGGTTGTGAAGCAGGGGTGAATACTTGTCTGAATGAAGACTTTTTAAAACGATACGGTAATAATGTCAACCTCAACAATTCGAGACAAGGCATGAACACCCGGATAAGTTTGGTTTTTTATGGGGAACTGTTGGCTTGTTTCGGTTGGAATGAAGTTCCCTTTTCCCACGTGAAAAAGCCACGCGCATTTTAGCGTCTATCCCCGAGGGTAAAAACTCATTGAGAAGATTCAATACGGTTTTCTC
Organism: Deltaproteobacteria bacterium; assembly: GCA_016934985.1. Taxonomy (GTDB): domain Bacteria; phylum Desulfobacterota; class Desulfuromonadia; order Desulfuromonadales; family JAAYDE01; genus JAFGRU01. The sequence continues at coordinate 2,209 of JAFGRU010000039.1, read as the reverse complement.
TCGCAAGAATGATTTCGCCGTTCCAGTCGATCAAACGTTTCGAGATAACCTGATCGGCGGAACGAACAGTAACCCTGCATTGAGCCAGCCGACATAAGGGGTTGGCAATTTCGGGTTGAGAAATTTGATATTTTTTCAGATCTACGGGAATGGTAATGAAATTTGCGATTTTACGAATCCCTTCACGTTCTGTAGTGCCAACCAACAATTCATAATTCTCAGGTTGAAGGGAATAGTCCGTTGACCAGAGGCGTAAAACCCATCGTTCAGAGGCAACTTTCCTGACCAGAATTAAATCTTCAAGCCGCCCTTGATGAAAGCGAGGAAATACTGGGAGTTCATTGATATCTGCGTCAGGAGAGAGCATTGTCAGGGAGGCTTTCAGACTGAATGGATCAGGTTTTTCCCACCCATTAGCGAGAAAAGTCTCCACAAGGGTACTCTTTTTTCCGGACCATTGAATTGTCAACGGGGTTTTTTTCTCTCCCCCCAAGTCAATACGCCAGGCAGGTTGGCTGGCCCATTCGCCATCCCACCATTTTTCTGTATCAATTTGGTGAATAATTTTCTGGTTAACATATTCCTGATATTCGCGAGTATCCCGGGAAGCAATATTCCACCCCCCCGCAAGCCCAAGAGTCAATAGCGTCACAATAATCAGGCGGTGTTTGGGAAAAGATTCGAAATCAGTTTTTAGATAAAAGAGCCCTACCAGGGTCGTCCAGACAGCCCCAAGGAACAACCCCACAAGAATATCGGTAAACCAATGGACACCTAGATAAAGTCGTGAAAAAGAAATGCCGCCAAAGAAAATAAAAGTCCCCCAGAAAGGAAGCCATCGCCAGGTTTTGTGAAGCTTGCGGGTCAGAAGAATGGATAAAAAACCGTAGATGACAACGGTCATGACGACATGCCCGCCGGGGAAACTCCATGCCGAGAGGCTTTGATAAAGAGGCATGGGTTTTGGCACTTGCAGTACAATCTGGAAAAGCTTGGTAAGAACTGCCCCACCCATGACAGCAATAGACCAAAAAACAGCCCCTCGATGATTTTTGTAAAAAAGGAGAAAAAAAAGGACAGCAAAGCTGACAGGAATATTGACTGCGGCATCCCCCAACTCAGTCCAGGCCAGGAAAAAACGGTCAAGAGAAGAAGTTCTAATAGCCTGCATGAAGTAGAAAACGGCATGATCCATACGAAGCAAAGGAGTTGCGAGGAAGATATGCCAAAGAATGGCAGCACTTCCCAGGCCGGCCAGAAAAAAAATACAGGTCAGGGTAAATGTCAGACGTTTTTCACCTTTTGGAATACGTTGATCAAGCCAGCGGACAATTTTGCGGAAAAGCCATAAGGAAAACCAGAGGCTGGCGAAACTTACCAAAAAAAGGATTGCAAGGCGGGCACTGACCTTGGCAGCGAGAGCCAGGGATGCGCCGAATAGTACGCCGGGAAGGATATAAGCTGGAGCCCAGCCGATGGCAGATATGAGGTTAATCAGGGTGAATTTTCCAGGTGGCATATGAAACATGCCTGCCACCAACGGAACGACAGGGCGGACGGGGCCGACAAACCGGGCGAGAAATACGCTTTTCCCACCGTAATGATGAAAAAACGTTTTTCCCCTTTCAAGCAATTGGGGATGACGGTTGAAGGGCCAGAGTAAAGATAGCTTGTCCTTATAGCAGCGTCCCAGCCAGTAACTTATACTGTCTCCTGCAATAGCGCCGGCCATGGCAGCCAAAAGTGCATTTTTCAGGGAGAGAACCCCGGTTGATACCACAGCCCCGATACCGACCATGAGTATCGCTCCGGGCATCAGTAATCCTACAAAAGCCAGGGATTCGGATAATGCAACAAAAAAAATTGCTCCGTACGAGATATAAGGGTGATGTGAAACGAAACCAATGAATGCTTTCAGATACTCGGGCATGGACAACTCACGATAAATTTCATCTTATCTATAACTATATAATCTTCCATTTAAAATTCATCAAGAGTGTTTTCATGCTCGATAATGAGCAATGGATAATCTGATTTCGCGCCGGGTTATGGCCATCTCGGGCGTATTATTCATGAAAAATTGTAACTGTTCAGCACAAGGACTCGTATCGCCCATGGAAAGGGCATCTGCCGCCCGGATGGCGGCAGCTAAGCCCCATGGATGGGTTCATGCGGCCCTTGGAATGGGCGATGCGGGGCCTTGTGCCGA
>JAFGRU010000038.1 GCA_016934985.1 Deltaproteobacteria bacterium | reverse complement strand
TGAAATAACTTTTTTGAAAAATTTTACCAGTTTTCCCCTAACAGCTCAAAATGAGCCTGGGGATGAGCGCAGGCCGGGCAAAGATCCGGAGCCCCTTTGCCTTCATGGAGATAGCCACAGTTGAGACACCGCCAGGTCACCACCTCATCGCGCTTGAAAACCCGGCCGGCTTCGATATTGGCTGCCAAATCAAGATAACGCTTTTCATGCTGCTTCTCCGCCACGGCAATGGCATCCATGGCTGCGGCAACCTCGAGGAACCCTTCTTCACGGGCCTTGGCCGCGTACTCGGGATACATGATGGTGTATTCGTGGTTTTCGCCGGCTGCCGCATCCTTCAGGTTCTCCACCGTGGTCCCGATCACCCCGGCCGGGAAGGCTGCGGTAATCTCCACCTCACCGCCTTCCAGAAATTTGAACAGACGTTTGGCATGTTCCTTTTCCTGGTTGGCCGTCTCCTCAAAAATATTGGAGATCTGGACATAGCCTTCCTTTTTAGCTTTGGAGGCAAAATATGTATAGCGGTTGCGGGCCTGGGACTCGCCACTGAAGGCGGTAAGAATGTTTTTCTCGGTCTGGCTTCCTTTTAGACTTTTCATAATTATGTTTTCTCCTTTTCAGAATAAACAGCAAAATAATAGACTATTACCTGGTTCCGTGGATTAGGGGCGGGAAAAGAGCTGAAGTGCTTGGCCTGGAAAAGTATTTCCAAAATCTAGGGTGCACCCAAAGGTTCATCGATGATTTTGGCGACGCTTAGACAGGTCAATGACTTGCGTTATTACCCGGCGGTAACTCACGGATTCAGGTATTAGTTAACAATTGAAATTTTTAATGTCAAGAGAGGTTTAAGCTCTTTTGCCACGGCATTTTAATTTTTTTGAACAAATGGCAGGACCATACGAAGGGAGATTTTGGAGAAAAACCTCAAGGAAATTAACTGTCTTCAGATTTCAGCCTTGAGATATTCTTTTAAAAACTAGTTGTTAACTCCTTTAAAAATAAAGTAATGTGTCGAAAATACCATGGCATTTCAATTGATTGTCAAACCGGGTGTAACGAAAAGGATTACTGTCATGAATCGAATTCTGATTATTGATGATGATATTGAGCTCTGTGATCTTCTGACAGAATACTTTACCCAGGAGGGCTTTGAGGTCAAAGCCGCCCACGACTCCGAAACCGGGATCAGTCAGGCCCTTTTGGACGAAGCTTCCCTGATTGTCCTGGATGTCATGTTGCCCGGTCAGAGCGGGTTTGAAGTGCTGCGTCATATCCGGGAACATTCCAAGGTTCCGGTGGTCATGCTGACGGCACGAGGGGATGAGGTTGACCGCATTGTCGGCCTGGAAATGGGCGCCGACGACTACCTGCCGAAACCGTTTAATCCCCGCGAGCTGGTGGCCCGCATCCGCGCCATCCAGAGACGAGCCGTGACCAGCCACGAAAGCCATGAACCGGAGGCTGGAAAAACCCTGAAAGTTGGCGATTGTGAACTTGATCCGGGAGCACGGACGGTCCTACTCGCCGGCAACTCCATTGAGTTGACGGCCGTTGAGTTTTCCATGCTGGAGATCCTCTTGCGCAATGCCGGCCAGGTGGTCGATCGGGAAACTTTGGCCAAAAAGGTTCTCGGCCGACGCCTTTCCCCTTTTGACCGCAGCATTGATGTCCATGTCAGCAGCCTGAGAAAAAAAATGGGTCATCAGCCCAACGGCTCTGAACGCATCAAAACCATTCGCGGAACTGGCTATCAATACCTGGTTTCGCATTAAATCGAGGGATTACGACATCTGAATCATGTTTCTAAGAAAAATATTTTCAAGTCTTTTTTTTAAAATTTTTTTCTGGTTCTGGCTGGCCATCATCCTTTCAGGAATAACCTTTTACGTCCTTACCACCATCACTCAGTCCTCGACCCTCAGCAAGCAGATGAACCGCCTGAGCGTCACCCGCCGCCAGGTTTCCGGCCAATCCCTGGTCTATTTCGGTGAAGCCGCCATACGCACATACGAAAACCATGGACCGGACGCCCTGAAAAAGTTCGCCCAGAACCTGAAACAGAAAACCGGCATCCACACCTTCCTTTTTCCCGGTGGCTTTGACGCCATTGAGGGCCAGGAAGCAACCTTTCAGGCACGGGTCATTGCCGATCGTTGCCGGCGCAGCCGAAAACCGGAATTCGGTGCTTTTAAGGATACCTTCCTCGTCGCCCAGCCCATGGTCAACGAACTCGGGCGCCTTTATATTGTTGTCGGCGAAATTCCGGACGCCCCGCCAGAATCGACAGAACCCTTCTATCGTCTGCCCAAGGATTTCGGGATACGTAGCCTGACGACCTTCATTATCGGAGGCATCATCTGTTCGTGGCTGGCCTGGCACCTTACTTCCCCCATCAGAAAACTGCGCAATGCCACTCAGCGGTTTGCCGATGGAGACTTAACCACCCGGGTCCGTCCCGAACTCGGCAACAGAAGGGATGAAATCGGTGGCCTGGCCAGGGAATTCGACCAGATGGCCGAACACATTGAAGCCTTGATGACGGCCCAGAAACGCCTGATCCGGGATGTGTCACACGAACTCCGCTCTCCGCTGGCCCGTCTCAACGTTGCCTTGGAGCTTGTCCGCCAAAAGACCGGTCCTGAAGCCGAGACTTCTCTGGATCGCATCAAGCAGGAGGCCGAAAGGCTGAATGAAATGATCGGTGAACTCCTCTCCCTCAACGCCCTGGAAAGCGCGGACGACCCCACCAAAAGGGAGATGGTGAATCTCGATCTACTGGTCAGGGAGATCGTTGAAAATGCCGATTTCGAAGCCCGCAGCCGCAACTGCCGGGTCAGGATTGTCACCATGGAGGTGATCAAGGTGTTCGGTGTCCCTCAAATGCTCGCACGCGCCATTGAAAACGTCATCCGCAATGCCGTTCGCTATACCGCTGAAAACACCGAAGTGGAAATAAAATTGAGCTGTACCCACGACGGCAGCAAAGCTATGGCGGTCGTCTCCGTCTGGGATCACGGCCCCGGTGTGCCGGACAGCGAACTGGAAAAAATTTTCCAGCCGTTTTACCGGGTGGCGGACGCTCGCGACCGGCAGAGTGGCGGCACAGGGATCGGCCTCGCGATTACAGAGCGCGCCGTGCGCCTGCATAGCGGGGAAGTCAAAGCCGCCAATCACCCCGAGGGAGGTCTGCAGGTCAAAATCTATCTCCCGATCGACCCCGTTTCCTGACAATTGGAGAAGCGGAAGCGGCTGATTTCAATCTTTTTTTCCGTTTGCATAGCCAAGGTGGCCAGATAACCCGGCCGCGCCTCAAATGTAATAAACTGCCAACCCCTCTCTTCGGAAGCATCAAAGGTCATTATCACATCGTCGTTCCCTCTGACAATTTTGAGATGGACGGTATCCGGTTCTCTTGAAAGCCCCGTACCCAACGCCTTTAAATAAGCTTCCTTGATTGTCCAGAGTTTGAAAAAGGCCTGCTGATGCCAGGCCTTCGGCAGGGTCTGAAAGGTTCTGACTTCGGCAGGTCTGCAAACCACTTGCAACACATCATAAAGATCAGGCATGGGTTTGAGAGCATACTCCACATCAATCCCCACCTCCTCGCCACGAACCAGAGCCAGTATCGCCACATCACGGGAATGGGAAAAATTAAACTCCCAGCCACCCTCCCCGCTCTGATTGATGCTGACGCGAGGTTTGCCGTTTTTATTA
>JAFGRU010000037.1 GCA_016934985.1 Deltaproteobacteria bacterium | reverse complement strand
TTCCGCCAGACGGAAGGTGAGGAAACGCCCTTTCAGGGTATCCTCTTCGATTCCGAAGTCGTCATTTTCTTCGACGGCTTTTCTTGCAGTGTTTTCTTTCATGGGTTGTACCTCCTGAAATGCACTATTCAAAGGTTTTGATTATGCGCCTGAAACTTTCAACTTATCGGGTTCCTGAGTTTCAAGTATCTCTTTATGCTTTTGATAGATGTCACATTGGCGGAAATTTTTGCTGCAGTAAAAAACAGCCAATTTGACGTGTTTGTTATTGTGAAAATCGAAACAGAAACACTCTTGAAACGGGTTTTCGACAAAGGGGCAGAATGTTGGGGTGTTGTTTTCAATATTTGCTTTCTTCATTTGACATCCCCATTGAGCATTGAAAAGCGTTAGTTTCTGTCTTGCCGGATATTTGTTGAACAATTGTCTCCTTATAAGGCAATGACGATGCCAATCTCCTTTTAAATTTATAAGCTACTGAAATAGCTAAATAAAAAATATGTTTAAGAAGACGCACCCTGAATTTAAGGGGAGTTGAAAAAAGTTAAATAATGTCACCTGTGATTAAAAAAAAGAATTTAAATTCAGATGGTTATGGCAAACCTTAACCAAAAGAAGAAAATTAACTTTGGTTAAATCCTTTTTGAGAGGAGGGCGGTGGGACGGACTTCAGGTTTTAAGAGTTTGATCTTGAACAGAGGGAAGATGGGGCTGGAACAGTGACTTCTCTGGTAGGCTGGAAAAAAATACGCATAAAAAAGCGGACTCACCGGTTTCCCGGTGAACCGTTTTGGTTTTTTATATACGACTAAACCTCTGAGTCTTCAACCAGGGCTCCAAAACCGGATGCCTCGTTTCCTGACTCAGTCTGCTGAGTTTTTATTTTGTAAAGGTTCATATCGGCAGCCGACAACAGGGCTGCCAGATCTTGGCCGTCGCTGGGACTTTTGCCGATGCCCAGGCTTACGCTCATGGGGAGACCGTTGCTTTTGCTCCAGGCCTGGGTACGCAATTCGATACGTTCTTTAATCTTGCTGAGAATGGCCTCATCGCAACGCGGCAGAATGGAGACGAATTCATCTCCGCCCCAGCGCCCGCACACGCCAACTTCAGCCGATTCACAAAAAATTTGGGCAAACTCGGTCAGAACGCGGTCGCCGACACTGTGGCCGTAAAGGTCGTTAACCGCCTTAAAATGATTGAGATCGGCAAGCAGTAGCGTGACCGAGGCAGTTTTCATTTCTTCGAATATATTGTCTGCGGCGGCCAGCAGGCCATGGCGATTGAGAAGGCTGGTCAGGGCGTCATAGCGGCTACGGTAGTCAAGCTGCCGGCGTTGGTCGTCGATGCGCCCCATGAGAATGTAGGCATACATCGCCAGGGTTACCCAGAATACGCCGAAAAAGACGACTCCCGCATTAGTGGTGAAACCGCCAAGGCGGTAACGCAGGGCAAAAGCGAGAGCCATGCAGAGAAAGGTCCCGCCCAGTATTTCACCAAACAGGCGCATGCCGTAGCGCATGCCGTTGCCAAGCAGTATCATCAGGAACCCAAGAGCAGCAGGCGGTATGAGATAGGGATCGTGAATCAGGCAGATGGTGACGTTCAGAAGGTCGCCAGCCATGGCGCCCCGGATTCTCCAGAGGGTAACCTTTTTCAGCGACAGATGGAAAAACCAGGTGTTGATCCCAAAGTAGATGCCCTGGACCAGCAAAATATATTCGACACGGTCGAAAAGTACTGGGGCTATGCCCTCCTCCATGGAGGAAAAATAGAGGACGGCCAGGGCGAAAAACAGGTAGCGGGTGAAGAACTGGGTGAGGATTTCCTTGCGTTCGGGTAACCAGTACCCCGCATCCTCGGTTTCTTTTATCCAGCGGCAGGGATGACGGCGGTCGCCCCATTTCGAGTTCATCATCCTCATCTTTTCCTCCTCGGTTGGCGTGGAAAAAGAGATTGTTTACCTGAATGAAAAATTAAAACTTCTGATGCCGCAAATAGAATTGTCGTTTAGCTGAGAATTATTGTTTATTAACCAATCTTTGTCAAGAGGGGAATAATTATCTAAAATCAATCTCATGGTCGAAAAAATTCATTAAGAGAACGAAGAGACATGGGGGGGGCGGCATGACCGCTCTCACGCCTGTCATGGTGGCTTCTCGGTATCCCGTTTTCTGATTTCCTGACAGCCGATTTTTATCTCGATGTCGTCTAAATGATGCGGGACACCGTCAGAAATTGATCCGGTGGGGAGTCCCCTGGCCCCTTTATCGAGACAATTCATTAATATCCAGGTTTATTCCGTCTGGGAATGAATTGCCTGCGATATGGTGTTGAGGCTATAGTTGGAGAGCAAATAAACGGGTTTATTAAATTTTTTGCCCAGCTTTTTGACCTGCTGGCAGGCCGTATGGCTGTTGTTGCAAACAGGGCAAAGCACGACATCAGCCCTGCGCAACGAACTTTTCAGCTTTTTGACCCCTTTTTTCATGGTACCTTTGTGATGTTCGAAAGTGCCCCCGCATGTTTCCACCAGCTCGCGGTAACGCCCTTCCATCCGATCGATCCCGCCGACCATCAAAACCCGTTTCCCGCAAAATTCGAAAGCCGGACAGTTTTTGCAACGGGCCTCGCGGATCACAAAAGGTCTGGAGGCAAAATAATCGGTTGCGCCGCTTGGCGCGATGAGGGGGAAGGGGTTCTTCTTGTTAGCGTTGTCGTTTTTCCTGCGTTCTTTTTTCATTTTTGCCTCCTTTCAGGTAATAAAAAAAAGCGCAAACCGGGTCATGATAATTCGGATTGCGCCTTCCCTTTTTTTCACGACCATTTGGTCTGAAAACCGCAAGACGAATTGATAAATTGTAATTTAACTCTTTGTTAAAAAAAGCCTCTGTCGGCGGTCAGTTCGGATTCGGTCTTATATTCTTTTATTGTGCGCGGGCTTCGCCGGGGAAGGGCACCACTACTCCGGAGCTTGTGCCTTCTTTTATGTTGCGGAGAAGCGGGCCGGTCTGGTCCTCCGCCTTTTGAACCAGCCGCTGGTCCTTGCGCACCAGGTAACGGGTACATTGCTGCAGACGGCTGTAGCCGAGCATGGTGCCGAGAATGAAATCCTCTTCGGGGGTATAGTCGGACAGCGATGATTTGCCGATGCTCGCCACCACCTCCACGCATTTCCCGGCGCCGAAAAACAGATTGATGCGGGTACGGCCCAGGGGATAAATGAGGTAAGAAATATTTTCTCTTGTCAAAAGTGCTTCCACCTTTTCCTGATAAATGGCGGGCAAAGTGTGGAGAATCAGGCTGCGAAGACCTTTGCGATATTCATAAATATGGTGTTGAAAAACTTTCACTTCTGGTACCTCTCATCTTTGGAACGGTTAATGACCATTAGCGGGCCTGCTCGGTTTCGAATAAAACCCGCATCAGTTTTTTCCTCAACATCTCAAGCTGTTTTGATTTAAAAGCCTTGCGGCTTTTCTCCAGAACGTCGATGGTATCGGCAATCGTGGTTTTCAATTTGACAACGGAAGGTGGCTGCCTCCCTTTCACAAGCGTATCCACTTGAACTGGGTCCAGATTCTCCGTCAGCACACCGACCATCAGTGCATGATGCCTGTCGATTTCGGCATGCAGTGTTTCCACGCTTTGGTAGACGGCATCGAGGAGTAGCGAGCGTTCCTGGTTCAGAGATTCTTCCGCCGGGCGGATTGGTGGTGTTGAGTTGGGTGTTTTGCACATGGGCTTCCCTTGCAATGCTTTTTAAACTGTTACAATCCTTTGAGGCGTTTGCGCTCGCGGTCCAGATGACCCGCCATTTTACGCGCATGATTGTCCATGATGTCGAGATGCGCCCTGATCTCATCGAGGCAGGAGAGCCTTAATAGGCCTGGCCTGCTGTCTTCGATCATGTCATCCACCTCGCGGGATACGCGCTCGACATTGTCGTGAAGATGCTGGACATAGAGGTGCAGCCACAGCAGATCGTCAATCAGAGTAACCATGGTTATTTCGCTTTTCGGGTGTCGGTACTCTGAACGCACAAACATTCTGGGACCTGGGCGGCAGAACAACAGCCTTTCGAGGAACAGGAAGGGCAACCCCCTGCTGTTTGGCCCGAGGTCAGAGCCTGCCAATTTCCTATAAATTTCCGGAGCAGCCAGAAGGCGGTTATTCCGACAATGATCCAGACGACGATCGTTTCCATATTATCCTCCCATAAGGTTCAGCATCGACCCCACCTGGTAAACAGTTGCGGCCAGCCCGAAAGCGAGAGTGGTGTTGAAAACCATTGAAAAAACGCCCCATTTCCACGAGCCCGCTTCCCTGGCGATGCAGACCACGGCGACGAAGCAGGGTGCGTAGAAGATGGTGAAGATGATCAGGCTGAGGGCCGTCAGGGGACTCCAGGCCGGGCTGGCCGCCAGGCGCTCGGAGAGGGAACCTGTTTCCTCCGGGTCTACCTCGCCCAGGGAGTAGGCGGTGCCCAGGGTCGAAACCACGACTTCCTTGGCGGCAAATCCGCCGACCAGGGCGATGTTGGTGCGCCAGTCAAAACCGGCCAGACTGGATATACCCTCCAAGGATGTTCCCAAGCGCCCGGCCAGGGAATGGCGCAGGGCGTCTTCGGATTCGAGGGCGTCGACAGCAAAGAGCTTGTCCTGAACAGCTTCGGCCTCGGCGGACAGGGCCGTTTCTTCGCCGGCACTTTCAATCTCCGAAACAACGGTGGCCGGTGAAGCGGCCAGGATTGCCTGGCGCTGGTTTTCAAATCCTGCCATCTGATTTTCGGGCAGACCGGGAAAGGTCATCATGGCCCAGAGCAGAATGGAAATTCCCAGGATTACGGTCCCGGCTTTTTTGATGTATTGCCAGGTTCTTTCCCAGGTGTGGATCAGGAGACCCCGGAAGGTCGGGAAACGGTAAGGGGGCAGTTCCATGACGAACGGGGTCGATTCTCCCCGGATGATCGTGGAGCGCAAAAGCTTGGCGGCGAGGAGTGCCCCGACCCAGGAGGTCAGGGTGATGAGAAGCATGATCCGGGCTTCGTGCTCGGCGAAAAAGGCTGCTACCAGGAGAGCAAAGACCGGGAGCTTGGCGCCGCAGTTCATGAATGGCGCGGTCAGAAGGGTGGCGAGGCGCTCTTTGGGGCTTTTCAGGGTTCTTGCCGCCATGACCCCGGGAACCGCACAGCCGCCGGCGATGCCGCCGGAAACGATAAACGGCATGACCGAACTGCCATGAAGGCCGAAAATCCGGAAAACGCGGTCGAGCATGAAAGCCACCCGGGCCAGATAACCAGAGTCCTCCAGCAGGGAAATGCCCAAAAACATGAACATGATGAGGGGAACGAAACCGAGTACGCCGCCGACGCCGTCGATGACCCCGGCGATAATCATCGATTTGAACAGGCCATCCGGCAGGTGCGTCTCGGCCATGCCGCCCAGCAAGCCGAAGAGGCTTTCCACCCACCCGACGGGAACCTCGCTGTAAGTGAAAGTAAAATGATAGAGGCCGTAAATGACCGCCAGCATGATCAGGGGACCGGCGAAACGGTTGGTCACCACCCGGTCGATCTTGTCGGACAGGTAGAGGCGGTCCTGGCGGACATTACGCTTGATAACGTCCTGCTTGAGAATGGATTTGATATAACCGTAGCGGTGATCGGCAATGACAGCTTCGGGGTCGGTATCGAGGGTTTTGGAAAAATGATCCGCCAGCCAGGCCGCCATTTTTTCAAGATCCTGTGACAGTCCGGCGTTGGTTTCCCGGCCGAGTTCGAGAATCTGCTGGTCATTTTCGAGATATTTAAGAGCGATCCAGCGTGCCGGATAGGTTGTGGTCAGGAAATTTCCGGCCTCAATCCTTTTCACCATCTCAGCCAGGGTGTTGTCGATATCCTCGCCGTAGGAGATCAACAGGGGCTCCGGTTTTTTACGTCCGATGATCAGGTGGGAGGCTGCTTCAATGAGCTCCTTTTTTCCCTGGCCGCTGCGAGCGACGGTCGGCAGCACCGGCAGATCAAGCATCTGGCCCAGTTTTTCGATGTTAATTTTAACCCCCCGGCTTTCAGCTACATCCACCATGTTGAGGGCGACGCATAGGGGGACGCCAAGCTCCATGAACTGCAGGGTGAGGTAGAGATTACGTTCCAGGTTGGAGGCGTCGACGATGTTGATGACGGCGGCGGGTTTTTCCTTGACGAGAAAATCGCGGGCCACGACCTCTTCCAGGGAGTAGGCCGTCAGGGAGTAGGTCCCCGGCAGGTCAACGATATTGATGCGGGTACCGTTTTCAACGAATGACCCCTGTTTCTTTTCAACTGTGACGCCGGGGTAATTCCCGACGTGCTGGCGGGCGCCTGTAAGGGCGTTGAACAGGGTGGTTTTTCCCGAATTCGGGTTTCCGGCCAGAGCAATTGTCGCAGTCATTTTTAATCCTCCACTTTGACATCAATGTAATCGGCCTCGCTGTTTCGCAAGGTCAGGGTAAAGCCCATAAGTCTCAAGGCCACTGGATCGTAAAGGGGGGCCCGGCCTTGAATTTTAATCTCCGTTCCCGGAAGCAGCCCCATATCGCGAATTCTCCTGCCCAGCTCCCCGCTTACTTTGACAGCGGACACGATTCCCGACTGATTAACTTTCATTTCGCGCATATTGATCTCTTTCATTTTTAGGCCCTCCTAAAGTTTTAAGGCTATAAATTTTAAATTTGTTTACCCTAAAAAAAGTTGTCAGTCAATAATAATTTTGAAAAAGCAACATTTTTTTGGAATTGACTTGAACCCCGCTTTTTTTTAACCTTGAAAACATAAGGAGAAAAACAATGAGAAAAGATTCCGGCTTGTCGGAAAACATGGAAGATTATCTGGAAACGATTCTGGATCTGGAAAAAATCAACAAGGTGGCCCGGACCAAGGATATTGCCGACCGGCTGGGAATTAAGCCAGGGTCGGTTACGGGCGCGCTGAAAGTTCTGATGGAGAAAGGCTTCATCAACTACTCTCCTTACAGTTTCATCACCCTGACCTCCAAGGGGGCCAAGCTCGCCAAAGACATACAGCGCCGCCATACTGTTTTGAGGGATTTTCTCACCAACATTCTCCAGGTCGATCCCGACACCGCCGAGGCCACGGCCTGCCGCATGGAACACGCCATCGACCCCGAATCCTTGGAGAAGCTGGTAGCTTTCGTGAATTTCATCGATGCCTGTCCCAAAACCCGCTCCGACTGGCTTGAGCATTTCAAAGAAAGCCTTGAATCAGGGAATTCGGATTGGGGGGATTGCGAAAAGTGTTTTGTCGAATGTGAGAATCGGCCCGCCAAGTGAGGGGGTGAGAACAATACCAAAAAGCCCGGAAGGACGAAGCGTCTTTCCGGGCTTTTTGGTTGCAGTAACCGCGATTTGATCTGACAGTCATGGTTAGAATTGACCAGGCACCAAATAGGCCGGGTAGTGGTGCTGGTACTGTTTTTCAGGGTTTAGTACACACCTTAAATCAACCTATTCATAAACCCCAAACAATGTGGCATAACTTCTAAGACATTCGTGGAGAGATTGATGCGAAAACCACCTTGACTTTCGCTGACAGAGTTAAGGCTACAGAAAAACCTTTCTGGCAAGACATAAAAAAGAAATTTCCCCTGTTTTTCTCAAACAAAAGGCCCCGGACAAAATTTCTACCCGGGGCCTTTTGTTTGATCCTGAAAATACCGGGGAAACACTATTTTCGATGATTCAGATAGGGGCTGTAGTCATTCACATTTCCCTGGAAGTCGTTTTTACAATCTTTTAGACAACTTTGGTCATTCCCACATTTTTCCTTGCAACCGACATAGGCGGTAATATTTCTACAGCGGTCCGAACACATTTCGCGCATTTCATGACATGAAATGTTGTTCACGGCTGTTTCGGTGGTTTCGTGTTTTTTGCACCTTTTATAACCCTCCGCACATCTCCGGCTGCATTCCTCGTTACCAACAATGCCTGAAAAAGCCGGGGCAACCATCCCAAAACAAAACACTCCCAACACCAACAAAGCAACATTCATTTTCTTCATGTTTACCTCCTGATTTAAGGAATAAAGGATATCATTAGAAATGAGCAATTATTATTCCCTTTTAAAGGGTATACCCATTATTTCCTCCGCGGAGTAAACGGCTATTTTCTGATCTTTAGTCAGGGTATCAACAGCATCGGAGAGGCAGGCAGGGACATTCTATATTAATTGTTGACTAACTTTGTTGAACAATTAAACAACGTCCCCGGCTGCCCACTCCGGTATTCCGTAGGACCGAATCAGATGATCGATGGCGCGGGTCTCAGGGGAAAGGCTAGAGCATGATCGGGCATCTTCAGGGCCGTTTTTTTATCGGCCAGACGGTGCATTTTGCGCCCGCCCAGAACCAGGTACAAAGGGATACCGAGAAAAGGCATTAAAACGATGGCCAGCAACCACGCCAGACTTGCTGCCGGCGGGCGCCGTTGCCGGAGCATCTGGGCTATTACGGGCATGGCCAGGGTAAAGCCGAGAAGAAGTAGCACATGGGATAAAAACCAGGGCATCATAATGGCAGCAAAAAGTTTTGCGGGATCAGCAGGCTGATGGACATGTGATCAAAATCTTATGGCCTTGAGGGAGACTCGGTCATGATGGAAAGGTGGGATTACCCGCCGAGCTTAAAGGCTCCCTGCACCCCTTCGATCAGCATTTGTATACCGACTACAGCAAGGATTAAACCCATCAAACGGGTGATTACCCCCAAAGCCCCGGCTCCGATAAAAGTAATAAATTTTTCACCGAAAACAAAAAGTACGTAGGTGACAAAACAGAGGACGGCAAATGCGGCGATGGTAATCGCTATGGCGGCTATGCCACCCTGTGCCGAGAAACTGAGGGCCGTTGCAATGGTGCCGGGACCGGCCAGGATGGGCATCGCCAAAGGAAAGATGGCAACGCTGAGAGCCGCTTCCCGACATTTTTTATTGTCTTCATCCTTGAGCTGGTGAACTGTCGATTGGTTCCCTTGCAGCATGTGAAACCCTATGAGCGAGACCAGCAATCCTCCGGTAATGCGAAAAGCCGGCAGGGAGATGCCAAAAAGTTCGAATATGACCTTGCCTGTTATGGAAAAAATGAGAACGATCAAAAACGCCAGTATTACAGAACGTGAAGCTACGGTTTTGGTGGTCTGTGGATCATCATCGGCAGTCAGGCTGAGGAAGATCGGTACATTTGCGATGGGATTCATTATGGCGAAAAAGCCCATGAAAACCGTGGTTGTGTGGATCAGCATATTGGTCATTTAAAAAAGCGGCGGTGTAAATCATTTTGTGTAAATGGCTTGGGTTTTAGTTGTCAGTAAGCTGGCATTCTGCCTTCGAATAGGATGGAAAAACG
>JAFGRU010000036.1 GCA_016934985.1 Deltaproteobacteria bacterium | reverse complement strand
TTCCGCCAGACGGAAGGTGAGGAAACGCCCTTTCAGGGTATCCTCTTCGATTCCGAAGTCGTCATTTTCTTCGACGGCTTTTCTTGCCGTGTTCTCTTCCATTGCGAATGCCTCCTTTTTTCTATTTTTTCTCGCCTAAATATCCTGAATGGATGTCTCTTTTCTTTTCATCAGGCATTTGCTGCCTGTAATTGTTCACCGTATTCCATCTCAATAAGAGATCCGATATCGAGAATAAGACAGACATCTCCGTTGCCTAGAATCGTACAGCCCGAAATTCCCCTGACATTGCCGATATAATCAGACAATCCCTTGATGACCGTCTGCTGTTGACCAAGAATTTCATCCACCTGGAGACAGAAGCTTGTACCCTGGTCTTCCATGACAACCAAAACGCTTTCTTCGATGTTTTCACAGTCGGTCGGTTTTTGAAGGACATCGGCAAGGCGATGGATGGGGAAGAATTTTTCCCGAATCTTCGCCAGTTGCTGGCCGTTGGGTGTAACGGTGATGTCCTTAGCGGAAGGACGGATGATTTCCCGGATGGAAATAAGCGGTGCGATACATTTGGTTTTCCCGACTCGTACCAACATGCCGTCGATAATTGCCAGCGTGAGAGGGATACGGAGTTTCAACTGGGTGCCTTTGCCCGGTTGGCTTTGGACCTCTATTTTTCCTTTGATTTTTTCCAGGTTCTGCTTTACAACGTCCATACCCACGCCACGGCCTGAAACATCGGTGATTTTGTCGGCAGTAGAAAAACCGGCATGGAAAATGAGGCCAAAAATGGCTTTGTCCGACATATCCGAGCCATCGCCTTGGATGAGGCCCTTGCTTCTAGCCTTTTCAATAATTTTTTCTTTGTTCAGGCCCCGCCCATCATCTTCGACGGTAATCCAGACTTCCCCTTCTTCGTGACGAGCTGAAAGCTTAACCGTTCCTTTTTCCGATTTTCCGTTCTGGATTCTTTCCGCTGGAGTTTCCAATCCGTGGTCGAGAGAATTGCGAAGCAGATGAACCAAGGGGTCGGTAATGGTTTCCACAACAGTTTTATCCACTTCGGTTTCTTCGCCGAGCAGTTTCAAATCGACCTTTTTCCCGGATTTGACCGAAAGGTCATGGACCAGGCGGATCATGCGTTTGAAAAGCCCTGAGACCGGAATCATGCGAATGGTCATGGCCATTTCCTGAAGCTCCCGGATCAGTTTTCCCATTTGTTGCGCGGCTTTATTGAAGTTTTCCAGCTCGAGGTCCTGCAGGTCTGGATTGTTGACCAGCATGTTTTCGGCAATGACCATTTCGCCAATGACATTAATCAAATCGTCCAGTTTGCCAAGATCTACGCGAATATCCTGACGTTTGGCTGTGCCAGAGGCGGGTTTGGCTTTTTCAGTGGTTTTTGCAACTGGGGGAGCGTTGTATTTTTTCTGGGTTTGTTCGCTCAGAGCTTCTTCTACCTGGTCCTGGGTTACTTTGCCCATTTCGACAAGGTAATCCCCAACAGGGCGTTTTTTCTTTGCGAGAACCTCATCGATGACCTCTTTTTCAACGAGGCCTTTTTCCACCATGATTTCCCCAAAGCGGGGAACTGCCAGGTTTTTGATGTCCTGAATGTGTTGATCGAGGTCCTCTATTTCGCCTCGGCCACCATTACTGATGTCTGTCAAAGAACTTTTTATGACATCGAGATAGCTAAGGAGGAATTCACCAGGATTTTCTGCAGTTAGTTGAACACCGTCCCTAACCGCGTCAAGCAGGGTTTCCATATTGTGAGTGAGATTTTCAGGATCACTGAAACCGAAGAAACCGCAATTGCCCTTAAAGCTGTGAACATTGCGGAAGATATCCGAGACTGGTTCAAGGTTTTCCGGATTTTCGGACCAACTTAAAAGACCACCTTCAATGGTTTGAAGCAGTTCGTCTGATTCCTGGACGAAATTATTGACCATCTCGGGGGTGATGAGGTTGGCCAGATTATCCAGGTCCATTTTCTTTTCTGCGGTTTTTTGATCTGCTCCCGGCGCGGATTGTTCTGTTGGTGCTGCTTCGACATTATCCTGGCCGATGGCTTCGGCGGCTTTTTCGGCAGCGGCGACGGCATCTTCAAGAAGTTTTTTCATCTCTTCAGCCTGGTCTCCCATGCCGGTGTCGTCTCCTTGAGTCTCCAATTGGTCGAGAGCTTCCTTTGCAAAGTCGCAGGATTGACAGAGCAGATCGACGTGATCATTCTGCATTTTTATTTTGCCGGCGCGAATTCGGTCGAGGAGATTCTCTGCGGCATGGGCAACCCCTGAAATATTATTGAGTTCCAGAAATCCGGCACTTCCTTTCATGGAGTGGAAGAGGCGGAAAATGGCATTCATAGTTTCGCCGTTGCCATTGGTTTGTTCATAAACCGGACACTGTTTGCAGCCTTCCTCCGAATCGGAAAAGACACAGGTTTGGTCCCCATTTCCAATGTAACCCCTGTGCAACCAACAGGGAAAATCAACCTGTTGACTATGGCGGCTACAGTCGTTTTTTTCACAGTTGAGCGTCTCCCAACAGTTTACGGCATGACAGCTTTGCCCCAATTCAATAATGGTCGGCTCAAGCTGATCAATCATGTCACGACTTTCCTGGATAAAATCGACAATGATTTCGTCTAGTTCATTGAAACTGTCACTCATTGGAAATCTCCCGCGCAAAATTTAATGTGGCGATTCTTTTTAATGCCGACCCCTCCCACAGCAAAATTCAAGCCATGAACTTTTTTTAAAATGTTTATAATTTTTAATGCTTAAGCCCTCTTGGAAATCAGGCTGTATAGTCCTTTCTTTTTAGAGAATAAAGACAAAGAGCATTACCCCTGGGAGTGATTTTACTTGCACTTTTTTGCCAAAATATTGACTCGCTTCTGAATGGGTTTTTTTTAACAATGGCCCACAGCGAGTGATCATCCCATAAACTGGGCGTGGCACATATTTAGCAAAGTTCCTCATGACACTCAGTTTTTGAAAGGATTCCGTCCAGATGCGTGCACTGATTTTTTCAGCAATTTTTCTACTTGCAATGCACACCCCGCTTTTTGCCGAAAAAACGGTTTTTCTGAATGATTTGTCCAAAAAAAACCAAATGGGCTATACACGCCTGATCCTCGATTTTTCCTCTCTTCCCACCTGCCAGGTCAGAACTTATGGGCAGCGTGTCGATCTTCATTTTCAGGGTGTTGAACTGGGCCCGAAGTTTCGCCAGCTCCCCGAGGACGATGCCATTGTCCGGGTTATTCTTGCTCAGAACAAAACGAATCTGGTGCTGTCCATCCTGTTCCGGAAACTGCCGGTGAAAGTGGAGACCACGTCAATGGCCTCAAAGGACCAGCTCTATGTGGACGTCTATTGGCAGAGGAGGGAAAGTCGTGCCGTCCGTCTCGCCGTTGACATGCATACACAGGGATTGCCTCAAAAAAGCGGCAATGGGAGGGCGCGGGTTGAGGAGCAGGAATCGCCCTATGTCAACAACTGGAAAAAGTTTTTTCACAATTACCAGGCCCCTCTTGAGGTCAAAGTGCCGGTAAGGTTTAGTCTGCCGGAACTGCCTGTTTTTCCCGAACAGTTGGCCCATGAAGAACTCAAGGATGTTTTCGGGGTTATCAGGAGCGAGGGATGGGAAGTTCTTGAAGCGCTTCTCACCATGAAGGCGGAAACTAATAGTGAACTGAAAAAAAACGATGTTTTTCAGGCACTTTTAATGGAAACCCAGTTCCGGACGGGTAACTACAAGGCGGTTCTGGACAAAGCCTTTGAGCCTGAAGAAACACTTTTGCGCTCGCGTTGCCGGTATTTAAAAAATTTTTCCTGGGCTGTATCCGGCCGCTTTCATCTAGCCAAGAGCAATCTCGACAGGGAACTGGGGCAGATGGAAAACGATAACCCCTTTCGTGCCCATGTACTTCTTCTACAGGCAGAAATTGCCTTGGCTCGGGATTCACAGCAAGAGGCATTGCAATACCTTTCCCAAACAGGCGTCGTTTGGGCGGCTGATATGAGAGATATCCGTCGCCTTAGACTGATTGACAGTCAGAAATTTGAGATAGCGCCTGAAAAAAAGTCGAGCCCGCCACTTCCGACTGTTGTCAAAGCGGAGGAGAAAACCGAGATAATGACTATTCCGGCTCAAACAGTTGTGGTCCAAAAAGGTGATTCCTGGTGGGGCTTGTCAAGACGCCTTGCTACCACGGTGAAGGAGTTGAAAAAGCTGAACAATATGTCGGGAAACATGCTTCAGATCGGCCAGACCCTGACTGTATCCGCTGCACAGACCGTGAAAACTCAAAAAGCAGTGCCCCCTGTGAAAAAACCCGTAAAAACAGAGCCCTTGAATCCTTATTCAGATTTTTTAAAAGAGCGGGGTGTTTTTTTAAAAAAACCCTATTCCCTCTATCGTGCAGCAAACTTTTTTCAGAAGCAGGGAAGGCCTAACGCGGCCCTTTTTCTTTTGGAAAATGCAAAACTTCTTTTGGAGGAGGGTGAGGCAAAACAGCTGATCGACTTTTCCATAGCCTGTCTTCTAATTGAGGTAGGCAAGAAGGACATGGGGTTGGAAAGGCTTACATATCTGGCGGAGCAGGAGCCGGTTACGGATGTTGTCCTCAGGGCTCATATTGCCTTGTTGGAAGAGCAGATGGAGGAAAAGAAGGATTTTGATTTTTTATCTATGGCTACTGAATACGGGGCTGTCGTCGATCAGGCTTGCAACCGGGAATTGCGTGAAGCAGCTGCTTTTAAAAGTGCTTTGGCTTTGTATTTTGCGGGGAAAAAGGAGCAGAGCGTACACTCTTTCGACGCTTTTCGGAAAAATTATTCAGCAGGTGGTCTGGTTGGAGAAGTAGATGCGTTTTTGAGCGAGAAGCTCCCCTCCCTGATCGAAGAGATGGTGACTCAAGGCCGGGATTTCGATGCGGTCTTGATGCTGGACAAACATCGTGAGATCCTGCTCTCCCACCAGAAGAACAGTACCTTTCTGATCTATCTTGCAGACTCCATGGGTCGCCTAGGGCTCATGAATCGGGCTGCGAAAATCTATTTGTTTTTGCTGGATTATTATCGGGATAAAGATCAAGAGAAGCTTTTCTATCTGCCCTTGGTGAATACCTACATGGAGAGGCAGGAGTTTGCATCGGCAGCAGATTTTGCCGGGCGCTACCTGGAACGGTTTCCAGAAGGAAGAGATTCGCAGGAGCTGTTTTATCTTCAGATTTCAGCTTATCAGAAAGCCATGCGTTTAGATGAGGCTGTGACGGCCTGGGAAAAGCACCACCGGCTTGCGGGAAGAAAAGAAAGAATTGTGATGGCTCAGGTGTTTTGGGAAAAGAAACGCTACCAGGATGTTGTGGACTGCCTGGAGGTCGGGACCGCGGGAGATGAAAATTATCCTGCTGAAATTTTAATTCTTAAAGCTGAGTCTTATCTCAAGGAAAGACAGGCTAGAAAAGCTTTTACACTTTTTAAAGAATTATCGGTGGCAGAGGAGTATTCACAGCACTCACTTTATCGGTGTGCCCAGATTGCTTTGGCGGCAGGAAGGGAGAGCGAAGCTCTAAACTATCTGAGTCAAGTGGTCGAAAAGGGGAAAAGCGGGGTTTGGAGTGATCTTGCCAAAACCTCTTTGACAGAAATGAGAATGTAAATAATTGTTGCCGGCTTTTTGCCCTTTTTAATAATAAATGAGTCAGAAAAGAGGTCTGAATGAAATTAACCGGAATTTTTGATCAGACAACAAATTTCCTAAAAAAAGCCCTGGATTTGCGGGTTCGCAAACAGCAGGTAATTTCTTCGAACATTGCCAATTCTGATACCCCCGGTTATATCCCGGCGCGCATGGAGTTTGAAGGGAACTTGCAGAATGCCATTGGTGGTTCTGGAGTGAAACTTGCAAAAACCCAATCCGGGCATATTGGCGCCGATGATGATCTGGCCGCCATGGGTGTAACAATTGTCCGCGAATCCAGAGGGATAAATATCGGGGACCGCAACGAGGTCAGTGTCGAGGAGGAAATGGTTCACATGGCTGAGAACCAGATCCTTTATGAGGCAACGGTTCAGGCCTTGAACAAAAAATTCGGCTTGTTGAAATACATTGTTCAGGATGGCCGTTAAGGAGAAAGAAAATGGATCTTTTCAATACGATAAAAATCAGTTCGACGGCCCTAAAGGCTCAGCAGATTCGTTTGAATACGGTCAGCTCCAACCTGGCTAACGCTGAAACCACCCAGACTCCGGAAGGAGGCCCCTATAAACGCAAGACGGTGGTCTTCCAGAGCGATGGTTCGCCATTTTCGGAAAACCTCGACCAGGAGCTGCGGGGCTCTGTGCAGGGTGTCAAGGTGACCAGCATCATGGCTGACCAGGCAGCGCCGAGGATTATTTACAACCCCGGGCATCCTGATGCCAATGAAGAAGGTTATGTTTCCATGCCGAATATCAACGTTCTCGAAGAAATGGCAGATATGGTTTCAGCCACCAGAGCCTACGAAGCGAATATCAACACCATTCAGGCTTCTAAAAGAATGGCTTTAAAAGCCCTGGAAATAGGGAAATAGGAAGGAAGGTAGCTAGTGAGCAATATTAATCCAGTAGGCAACGTCGCCCTGAATTTACCCGCCGAAGCGGCAAAACAGGCCGGTTCCGATGCCGATTTTACCGAATTTTTGACCGATGCCCTGATGGAAACCCAGAAGGCGCAATTCGAAGCTGATCGGGCTATGGAAAAGCTTGCCACCGGAGATGCCAAAAGTATCCATGAAGTGATGGTGGCCATGGAAGAGGCCGATATTTCCATGCGCATGGTTGTGCAGATGCGCAATAAGATTGTCGATGCCTATCAGGAAATTATGCGAATGTCGGTTTAAATTGGATTTTTTGATAAACCTTTTTGTTTGGGAAAATTGAAAAAATTCATTTTTTTATGAACAGTTGTTTTTTAAGTGGCATTGAAAAGGATCTTTTCGACAATGGCGGAAGAGAGTAACAAAACTCCAAAAAACCTTCTAGGCGGCATTGGTCAATGGTCTCGCAGCAGAAAAATCAGCCTGTTTGTGGTGGCGGCTGCTTCGATCTTTGCTTTTGCACTGATTATTATGCAATACCGCACCGCTGATTATCGAGTCCTTTATTCTAATCTTTCCAACAATGATGCTTCAGCAGTCGTTGAATGGCTCAAAGATAGAAAAATTCCTTATCAGCTGGAGGATTCCGGCCGTTCCGTTCTGATTCCGGATGAACAAGTTTACGAAGTTCGTTTGGAATTGGCCGGCGCGGGTTTGCCCCGCGGCGGAGGGGTTGGATTTGAAATTTTCGATAAGCAAAGCTTCGGAATGACCGATTTTGCCCAAAAGGTCAACTATCTTCGCGCTCTGCAGGGGGAGCTGGCCCGGACTATTTCTACATTGGCGCCGGTCGAAGCCACGCGTATTCATATCGCTCTTCCCGAAAAGAGGCTTTTCAAAAATCAGCAGAAAGAAACGACGGCTTCCATTTCTTTAAAATTGGTGCCCGGAGAGAAACTGACTGACATTCAGATTCGTGGCATTGTCAATCTGATTGCCGGGAGCGTCGAGGGTTTGGAAGGCAAAAACGTAACTCTTGTTGATGAACAAGGAAGGATCCTGACTAAAGACCCGGGCAAAACGGCTGAAAACGACTTGTCTCCGGAAATGCTGGGTTATCAGCAAGCGGTCGAAAAGCGTTTGGAGGAACGGGCTCAATCTATGTTGGATTTAGCTTTAGGTCGGGATTATTCGCTTGTCAAGGTGACAGCCGAACTTGATTTCAGTCGCATTGAAAAGACTGAGGAGATTTACGACCCTGCCGGGGCAGTGCCTCGCAGCGAGCAGACGGTGGAGGAGAAATCCGGGGTTGAGAACGCTGGGGGTGTTCCTGGTGTCGATTCCAATATGAAGGGCAGTGGCCGGATGTCCGGTTCGTCGCCTGCCAGCAAGTCCTCGGAAATTATTAATTATGAGGTGAGCCGTACTATCAACCATGTCAGGGCCCCGGTCGGCGAGGTGAAGAAACTTTCCGTTTCGGTGCTGGTCGCTGACATGATGGTCGAAGGCGCTGAAGGTGAAGAGGCGAAGGTTGTGCCCCGTGCGGAAAAAGAGTTGAAAAATATCGAGGAGATGGTCAAAACAGCCGTCGGCTTTGATGTCGCAAGAGGGGATCAGGTGCGCGTTGTTTCAATGCCTCTTCCCTCAGATTTCTCTCAAGGGGCCTGGCCCGAGCCGTCCTTTCTCGATAAAGTCTATCCGCTTATGCCGATGGTAAAGTATTTGTTTATAGCGGTTTTGTCCCTGTTGCTTTACTTCCTTTTGTTGAGGCCGTTGATCAGGACTTTGAAAACTGAAAGTCGCATGATTGAGCATTATAAGACCGTTGAGCAACTGCAGGCTGAACTGGGTAATGGAGCTGCTGGGCAACTTGTGGGCGGCAATCAGGATCCGGTGGCAAAAATCCGCAAAGATGCCCTGGAGTCCAAAGAACTGCCGGGTATGGTCATCAAAAACTGGCTGCGGCAGGACTAATCGATGCTGAAGCTTGGAGCAAAGCAAGTTGACAAACTTACGGGAGTGCAGAAGTCTGCGATCCTTCTGGTTTGTCTTGGCGAGGAGGCGGCGGCCAAGATTTTTGAAAGCCTTGCTGACTCTGAAGTTCAGGCCATTAGCCGCTGCATGATGGATATTGAACATGTGCCGAAAAATATTCTTTTGGATGTTCTGAAGGAATACGACATCGTCGGCAGAGAAGATTCCGGTGTCTTTGTCGATGGGGACATTTTTGTTAGAAAGGTCCTTCAGGCCAGCAGTGACAAAAAACGAGCCGAGTCTCTGATGGAGCAGTTTTCATCTGTGGCTAATGATGACCCCATGGGTACAATCGCTAATATGGCGCCCAATACGGTCGCAGGACTTATCGGCTCGGAACACCCTCAGACCATTGCCCTGATTCTCTCCACCCAGAAAAACGAGCACACGGCTCGAATTCTCGATAATTTCCCTGAAGACCTCAGAGGCGAAATTCTTTACCGTATTGCCAAAATCGAAAAAGTTTCGCCTGAAATTATCGCTCAGATTGAAATGGCTTTGCAGCGTGAAATCGGTGGGATTGCCAACAATGAGTATCAGAGGATCGGCGGGGTGGACAAAGTTGTTGAGATTCTCGGAAAAATGAGCAAGGGCGCCGATGAGGCTGTCCTGGAAACCATTGAAGAATCAGACACGGAAATGGCGGAAGAAATACGAAAACGCATGTTCACTTTCGAGGATATGCTCGAGCTTGATAAGCGGGCGCTTCAGAAGATTCTTCGTGAAATTAACTCGGATCAGTTGACAGTGGCTTTAAAAACGGCTTCTGTCGAGTTGAAACTGGCTATTTTCGCCAATATCAGTAAGCGGGCCGCATCTATGATTGAGGAAGATCTGGAGTCCATGGGACCAGTGAAGCTGTCAGATGTTGAAGCCGCTCAGCTCGCTATTGTCAAGTCTGCTTTCAAGCTTCAGGAAGAAGGACAGATTACCTTGCCGGGCCGGGGAGGCGATGATGTCCTTGTCTAAAGTTATCCGTGGTTTAAGTGCACAGGAATTTCGACCTTTTGAGTTTGATTCTTTCGACCACCAGGAAAAAATTGCCAAGAACGATAAAAAACCAGTAATCGAGGAAGCTTTTCAGGAAGACTTGCAAAATTCGCAAGCACCCGGAAAATCCCAAGTTGCAGGCAATGTATCTGATGAGATCGAAGAAGCTTTTCAAAAAGGAAAGGCCGAGGGCCTTAGGGAGAGTGAAGAAAGCCTGAATTCTGCCGTAAAAGCTCTTGGCATGGCCCTGGAGGAAATTAGTCAACTTCGTAAAACCATCATTCGCAACAGCAGTCAGGATATGCTGCATCTGGTCCTGACCATTGCCCGCCAGGTTCTCCATTGTGAAGTTGCGGTCAAACCGGAAACGATCCTCTCAAGTATTGAGCGGGCATTGTCCGCTTCCATCAGTTCCGACTCTTATATTGTCAAAGTCAGTCCCCAGGACCTGGAGCTGGTAATAGAGAAGAAACCTTTTTTTCTGGCCAGAGTTACCGGTTTGAAGAATATCAATTTTGAGAGCGATGATACTATCTCTCGAGGGGGCTGCCGTGTTGAATCGGAACTGGGGGAAGTGGATGCGACCATTGAGACCCAGTTGGAAGAAATCAGGCAATATTTATTGGACTCCATCATGGGGTAAGACATGCAGGAACTGGTCAGAAATCTCGAAAACCTGCCTCTTCTTCGCTCAAAGGGAAAGGTCGTCAAAATTGTCGGCCTGGTGGTCGAAGGACATGTCCCCGGCGCGACGGTCGGCACCTTATGTGAGTTGATTCCGAGCGGTGGCGGCAAAGGCGTACTGGCTGAAGTCACCGGCTTTCGGGATTCCTGCGCATTATTGATGCCTTTAGGTGAAATCCGTGGCTTGGGACCGGGCAGTTTTATTGAGGTTAGAAGTCAGAGTGCGTCTCAGCCTGTGGGCGAGAAGCTTTTGGGCAGGGTAATTGATGCTATGGGGATGCCGATTGACGGCCGGCCTATACCCCCGCTGGAGAAGGAAATGCCCATCTATGCTCTTCCCCCGGGGCCCATGGAACGGAAAGTAATAAACAAATCCCTGGATTTGGGGATCCGGGCCATAAATGGCCTTCTCACCTGCGGCGTTGGCCAGCGTATGGGAATCATGGCCGGTTCAGGGGTCGGAAAAAGTGTATTGCTGGGGACTTTGGCTCAGGGTGCAAAGGCGGATATCAATGTTATTGCCCTGATTGGTGAGAGGGGAAGGGAAGTCAAGGAATTCATCGAACGGGATTTGGGACCGGACGGTCTGAAACGTTCCGTTCTTGTCGTTGTTACTTCTGATCAGTCCCCTTTATTGAGAATGCGTGGGGCGTTTGTGGCGACGGCTATTGCAGAATTTTTCTGCCAGCGGGGTAAAAACGTTCTGCTGATGATGGATTCCGTAACCCGTTTTGCCATGGCCATGCGTGAAGTCGGTCTGGCCATTGGCGAGCCCCCGACAACAAAAGGCTACACCCCATCGGTTTTTGCAACGCTGCCCAAGCTTTTGGAAAGGGCAGGAAGCTTCGATAAGATGGGAAGTATAACGGGCTTATATACCGTTCTCGTAGATGGAGACGATATGAACGAGCCCATTGCCGATTCTGTCCGTTCCATCCTTGACGGGCACATCGTCCTGTCAAGAAAAATAGCAGCCAGAAATCATTATCCCGCCATCGATATTCTTCACTCTGCCAGCCGTGTCATGCGCGACATCATATCCAGAGAGCATCAGGATATGAATGGCCGCATCCGGGAAATTCTGGCGACCCATCAAGAAAATGAAGAATTGATCAACATCGGTGCTTACCGTGAGGGAAGCAACGCCAAAATCGATTACACTCTTTCCAAGATTGACGCTGTAACCAGTTTTCTCCGTCAGGACATGCATGAACACATCTCAATGGAAGCTTCCCTGGAAGAGATGGCAAATATCCTGGCCTGATTATTTAATCCTGAAATCAACAGCTAATTGACATTAATGCTATGAAAAAATTCAAACTTGATCCGGTCTTGAACTATCGCAAAATGTTGGAAGACGTCGAATGTCAGAAGCTTTCCGAAGTGCAACTGGAGAAGAAAAAGCTTCTCGATTCTATCGATGAAACCCGGAAAAAACTTGAGACCTACTATGAAAACCTCGAAAAGCGGCGCAATGAGGGTGTTCTCATCCAAGAGCTGATGCTGCTTGAGAAAAATGTTCAGCACCATTTGGAATTGCTTGAAAATCTGACGGAAAAGCTAGGCCAGATGGAAAAAAAGGTTGAAAAGCAGCAAAAGGCTCTGAAGGAAGCAAGCCGCAATAAAAAACTTCTGAAAAATCTTAAAGATAAATTTGTTGAAAAGGAAAAAGAACTGCTTCAACAGAAAGAACAGGCCGAGATTGATGAAATTGCCGTTCTCTTTCACAAAAGGTAGAGGAATGAAACGAGAAAAAGTAACGCAGGTTTTCTGTTGGGGATTTTTTCTGCTCTTTTTTGTCGTACTTTCCGGCAATTCGCAAGTTTGGGCGGCAAAAAGCCTTGCAGGCAAAGGGATTGAGTCGGTTGAAGAGCGCAGGTTGCTTCTTTCTCTCCAGAAAGAAAAAGAGAAAATCGAGGAAAGAGAAAAAAAACTCGATATGAAAGAAATAGAGCTAAAGACTCTGACCCAGGAGGTCGATAAGAAGCTTGAAGAAATCAAGAAACAAAGAAAATTTCTTGAGGAACTTCTGGGTGAGAGGGACGAGGTTCGAAAGAAAAAGATCCGTGCCTTGAGTAAGATTTTTGAAAAGATGGATCCAGAAAAGGCGGCTCCCATCCTTAATACCCTCGAAGATGATCTTGCTATTGGGGTTTTGGAAGGAATGAAATCCAAATCCGCAGGAAAACTGCTGAGCCGATTGGAGACGGAAAAAGCCGCAAGACTGAGCGTCTATTTCGCTCTCCACCAGAAAAAATAAATAAGTGTGAAATTCTATACCGAACGATAACCAGAGCAGAAAAGAGAAAAATAAATGGAAATGATGCCCGTTGTTCCAATGGCTGTTGAAAGTGTCCCCACCCAGACCACTTCCGGAGCTTCCGGTCAGGCCGGTGGTGAAGGGAGTTTCGAGTCCTGGATGGCAGCGTTTAGCAACATGTGTGATTCCAAGGGTGCTATTTTGCCGAATCTGATATTAAACGGGGCCGGTAGCGGGAAACCTTTTTCGCCTGAAGAATTAGATCGACTCCTTTCCATGGAGGATTTGGATTCCCTGGCTGGTGGCGATGAATCCATTTACGCGGCAATGCTGGCGTCTCTCTCTTCCGGGCAAATGATGGGAATAACTTCGGAAAACGCTGAAGCGGCTGTAGATCAATCCGCCTCGCAAGTTGAAGTTGCCGACGTCCCCGAGCTTGCAGCTGGAGCGGTGTTGGCAACCGCCGTTGAGGGGGAAGAAACTGTAGCAGTTATGGAGGCCATGAAGCAGTTGACGCAAGCTAAAAATGATCCTGCGGGTTCATCCGTGGCCCAAAAATTGGCTGCTAATCCTAATATCCCAGCCGCTATCAACCATGCGCAAGCGTCTGACAAAGCCCTGGAAACGGCTCCCGTATTTGATGAGGCACTTCTGGCCGAAGAAGGGTCTGCAACACAAGAAGATTCAGGTGCGGAACTGTTTAAACTTCTCGAAGAGACAATGCCCGGAAAACACTCTGAACATGTTAAGGAGGCATTGGATAAAGGCTCTCATGCCGGAAAAGAAAACGGCCTCACTCCCCAGACATCTTCGGTTGTTGATGAGCCCGTTGTAAAATTGACTGAAGAAGTTCAGAGTAGCGCGCTTTCGGATGCCCCCGAAGCCGGTTTTGCCGAAGCGATACAAAATAAAGTCGGCCAGCAGGATGCCCAATCTTCGGAAGTCAATGTTTCCCATGTGTCTTCAGGCCAGGACGCCGGCGCCAAAATAGAACAGGTGGGTAAGGAATTCGTCAACATCCGGGAAGGTGTTGAATATGTTCGACTTCCTTCCGGGGAAATGGTTGACAAATATGCAGTTCTGGACCAGGTCATAAATCATGTTTCCCTGCGCAATGCTGCGGAAGGGAAAACTCTTACCATTCGCATGCATCCTCAGGAACTTGGTGAACTTAAACTTGACCTGATTCTGGAACATGACAAGGTCAAGGTCAATATTCAGACCCAGACACATATGGTTCAGGATGTTCTTGAACAGCATCTGCCCAGGCTTCGTGAAGCTTTGGAGGCCCAGGGTGTGAAAGTCGGGGATATGCAGCTCAGTCTCGATTCTCAGCAGCAACAGGGCTTCGAGTCCTTCCGCCACTTTAACTCCGGCCAGAATTCATCACAGCAACGTTTTCAGTTTGCAGGTCAGGACGGAAATAGCCGTGGCAAGGATGCCAGCGATTCTCCTTCACAGGAGCATCTGGCCGAGACTCGAAATGCAGCCCAGAGCGGCTTAAGTCTTAGGATCTAAATAGAGGGGAACGCATTCATGGCAACGGTTTCTTCAGCAACGGCAGCAGCGGCTGGTTCCACAACCAGCACGTCTTCCATCACTGAGAAGGCAATGGGGAAAGAGGATTTTCTGGCCTTGCTGGTTGCCCAGCTTCAGAATCAGGATCCTCTGAATCCTTCTGATCCTACGGAGTTTACTGCACAGTTGGCGCAGTTCAGCTCTTTAGAGCAGCTTTTTACCATTAACAGTAATTTGACAGAAATGGTTAATACGCAAACTCAAAATAGTTCCATCTATGCTCTAGAGATGATTGGCCAGAATGCTGTTGTGGCGGGAAACAAATTTGAGTTCAGCGGTGAAGCCACTGAACTGGGTTTTGAGCTGAAGAATGCGGCTAAAGGAGTCACCCTGTATGTTATGGATCAAAACGGTGTGACAGTAAAAACTCTTGAGCAAGGCGCGCTTTCGGCCGGCAGTCATTTTGCCGAGTGGGACGGTACCAACGATGCGGGTGAAGCTGTCGAAGCCGGTCAGTACCGTTTGGTAGCTTCTGCAGACTATGGCAGCGAGCAGACGCTGCCGGCCCAAACTTTGGTTGTTTCCGAAGTCAAGGGTGTCGATTTCAACAATGAAACTCCTCAAATTATTACCGATCTGGGAAGTTTTGATGTCACTGAGGTTAAAAGTGTCCGTAAGATCTAAGGCCAAATGTTCCGGGCAGGCGAAAGAATTTTCCAGCCGGAAAAGATTTTTTCATGAGATTATCCCCGGATTTCGCAATACCGGAGACAGAAAAATGTTGGAAAAAACATGGTTTGATCTTTAACCATCGATCAGCATCTTTTTAAACTGAAAACGTTTAAGAAAAGCAGTTCAATTTAGAATATCTTTCAGAACATAAAAAGCACTCGGCCGAATGGCCGGGGCAAATGGGACTTCCCGAAGAAAGGATAAATCATGGGACTTTCATCAGCACTTTACAGTGGTGTAAGTGGCATGGCAGCAACTTCCAACGCCATGAATGTTGTCGGTAATAATATCGCCAACAGCAATACTGTCGGTTATAAAGCAAGCAGAACCGTTTTCGCAGATCTTCTCTCAAACCAGGTTTCCAGTAGCGGCGGCATGACTCAGGTCGGCACCGGGGTTGGGATGGCCTCCGTTGACAGTATTTTCAGCCAGGGAACCTTTGAAAATACCGAATCAAATACCGACCTGGCAATTGAAGGGGCTGGTTTCTTTATCCTGGCTGATGGCACGACGGGAACATCTGTTTACTCTCGTGACGGTTCCTTTCACTTCGATGAAATTGGTCAGTTGGTAAATACAGAGGGGTTTAACGTCCAGGGTTATTATCTGGATGAAAACAACGATCCCACGGGCGACCTGACCAACATTCAGGTCGATACCGATTCCTATTCTCCCGCCAATGCTACAAGCGGCGTAACCCTGACCACCAACCTGGATGCCCAGTCGGTTGCACTGCCCGGCGGGGCGGCTTTTGATATCGATAACCCGGATGATACCTCCAATTATGCCGCTTCGCTTCAGGTCTACGACTCTCAAGGTGGAACGCATCTGATGACCAACTACTTCCGCAAAACGGCCGCCAATGCCTGGGAATACCATACGGTTGTATCCGGTGCCGATGTCGGGGATCCTGCAGATTTCGTGGAAGTGGCGAGCGGCACTCTGAGTTTTGATGTCAACGGGCGTCTGGTGCAGTTGGATGGAAACGACGTATATATGGCCGACGGGGTGACTCCTGTTGATCCGGAACCGGTTGCAACGACGGCGGGTATGACATGGGTTAATGGTTCGGATCCCACGTTGCCTATTGAGTTCGCATTCAACATGACCCAGTATTCCAGTAACTCGGTTGTGGTTTCCCAGGTTCAGGATGGTTTCGGGACCGGTAACCTGGTTCAGCTCTCCATTGACGAAGAAGGAAATATTATCGGTAATTATTCCTCCGGCGAGCCTCGCCAGCTGGCCCGTATAGCTCTGGCGAAATTCACCAACCCCGGAGGCCTCTGGCAGGAGGGTGGGAACATTTTTTCCGCTACCAATGCGTCGGGTGTTCCCATCGTCGGGACGGTCGGCTCCGGGGTTGGGTCGCTGTACACCAACTCCCTCGAGCAGTCGAACGTTGACCTGGCCAAGGAATTTGTCAGCATGATCACTATACAGAGGGCTTATCAGGCTAACTCCCGTATTATTACTACGACGGATGAGATGATGAACGAGATGATCAATTTGAAGCGCTGATCCCGGCTAAGTCAATTTTATGACTTTTAAGAGGGGCCTTTTGTAAAGGCCCCTTTTTTCGTTTTTTTGAAGATTTGTTATTAAAATTTTGATTTTTCTCTCTTTTTCCCCTTTTGCCTATTCTGACAACCCTTCTCATTGCCGACCAATTCAGCCCTGAAGGGTGGCATGTTAATTGCCATTGATAGGGCCGTCTGACTTTGTCTGGTTGGACCATAATCCGCTTCTGGAGGCCTGGAAAAACATATGGATTTAATGACGATAGTAGGTTTGGTGGCTGCTTTCGGATTGATGCTCATGGCAATCGGCCAGGGCGGAGGCATCACCATTTTTATCAATATCCCCTCATTGATTATTGTTGTCGGCGGAACTTTGGGTACGACCCTGGTGCATTTCCCTCTCAGGGAAATAAAAAAAACCATGTCGGTTATACAAAAGGCTTTTAAAAACTATTCGGCTAATCCCACCGGCCGAATCTCACAACTGGTGGATTTTGCCGGGCGGGCGCGCAAAGAGGGGATTTTGTCCCTTCAGACGGTTATGGGAGATATCAAAGATCCTTTCTTCATTAAAGGGATCCAGATGGCAGTTGACGGGTTTGAGCCTGAGGCGCTCAAGGAAATGCTGGAACGGGAAATTGAATACCTTGAAGAGCGCCACAACAAAGGGGCGGAGATGCTGAACGCCATGGGTACTTATGCGCCTGCCATGGGTATGATTGGGACCTTGATCGGTCTGGTGCAAATGCTCCAGACCCTGGAAGATCCCTCGACCATCGGGCCAGCCATGGCAGTGGCCCTGCTGACAACCTTTTACGGCGCGGTCATGGCCAATGTCATGTTTATTCCCATGGCCGGGAAACTGAAGGTCCACTCCCAATCCGAGATTCTTGACAAAAGTCTCGTGGTTGAAGGACTCAGGTTGATTTTGGAAGGCGAAAATCCCCGCATTATCGAATCAAAACTGCATGCCTTTGTGTCGCCGAAACTGCGGAAGAGCAATTTTAAATGATTTTTAAAAAACGGGTACAAGCGTTTTGAAAAAGAAGAAGAATCAGGGTAGTGGTGGCGGCGCACCAGCCTGGATGGTGACCTATAGCGATATGGTTACATTGCTGTTGACTTTTTTCGTGCTGCTGTTGTCCATGGCCCGTTTGGATAAGGTTTTGTTCCGTGATGCGGCAGGATCGCTCAGGGGTGCTTTCGGGGTGATGAACAGCGCTCAGAACAATGAGGTGGCACTCCCCAAAATCGTCGAGTTCAGTCCCATTGACGATGATTACGTGGCCCGGGTTTACAAAAGGGTTCAGACTCACATGAAGCGCCTCAAAATTGATCGGGACATCGAACTTGTCAAAGACCGGGGCGCGGTAGTTTTAAGGGTCAAGGATTCAATTCTATTCGATTCCGGTTCGGTTGCCCTCAAACCCGAAGCGGACCCGGTCTTGCGAAAAATTTCAGAATTGGTCAAGCCTCTACCTTTTGGTTTGAGGATAGAAGGACATACAGATAACGTAGCTCCAACGAGGGGCAATTTAACCAATTGGGACATTTCCATGATGCGGGCAGTCAATGTGCTCAAGTTTTTTATCAGGGAAGATATTTTCCCGCTTCAGAGAATGTCTGCTGTTGGATATGGAGCGCAAAAGCCCATTGTATCCAATAACGATGAGAAAGGGCGGGCATTGAACCGCCGTGTTGAGTTTGTCATGGAAAGCCTCAGTGAATATCGAAGCGAGTTGCCGTATCTGATCGATGCAAACGAGCAAGCGCCATTTTAGCATAAAGGAGAAGGTGAAATATGGCTGAAGGACAAAAAGACTCTGAAGGGAAAAAATCCTCCGGACTGATCAAATATCTGCTTTTCGGGTCAATCGGTTTGGTTCTTCTAGTAGGAGTCGGCGCAGCCGGGTTCTTTCTCAGCTCCAGCAATATCTTTGGCAAGAAGGATGAACCTCAGGCTGCAGCCCCCGGGCAGGGAGAGCAGGGAGGGCAGGAGAGCGCGGTTGCCGGTTTACAGATTGGCCCCATGCTCGATATCGACTCTTTCATCGTCAATATTCTGGATGAAGAAGGAACGCACTATCTCAAGGCGGCTGTAACTCTTGAGGTGGATACCCCTTTTACTTTGGATGAGATTAATAAACGTATGCCGCAGATACGCGATGCCATCCTCCTTCAGGTCGGGAACAAGACCTTCAGGGAGTTAGCGGATTTGGAAGGTAAACTGCAGTTGCGGGCCGAACTGATCAGCCGTTTGAATGAAATTCTGGAAACGGGCGAGATCAAAAAAATCTACTTTACTGATTTTGTCGTGCAATAAAAGGATTTTGCGTGGAGCGCATTCTTTCCAAAGAAGAGATTTCCGAACTTCTAAATTCGATTCGAGATGGGCAGATCCCTCTGGAGGAGGACCTGGAGGAAAACGGGCCGCAGGAAAAAGCGGTTCAGTTTGACCTGTTCCAAAGCAAGGCCAAGTCTTTTGAACTGGGAATTTTCGACCTTATTCTGGACAGTTTTGCCAGGAATTTTTCAATTTCCCTGACTAATCGCCTGCAGCGTTCCGTAATGGTCAAGAGAACTTCCATCGAAACCACCTTGTTCAGGACCGTTCTGGATCAGATTTCGTCTACTAATGCCGTAGGCCTCATCTCGATGACCCCGCTTCGTTGGGGCGGGCTGATTACCTTGGATGACAAGGTTGCCTTCCCCGCAGTCGAGATACTGTTGGGAGCAAATGATGTTCATCGTATTTTGATCCCCAATCGGGCTCTCACCAGCATTGAGACGAACATTCTGACGTCAATTTTCAATGACGCCTGTGCGGATTTGAATAAGGCTTTTCTGCCTGTCGAGAAGTTATCCGGGACTTTGCTGAAAATGGAGAACAACCCCCGTTTGATTAACTTCGTAGCTCCGGATGCACAGATCGTCAAAGCTCATTTTCGTATTCAGTTGAATAATTTTACCGGCAGAATGAATCTTATGATCCCGCTGCTTTCCCTGGAGCCTTTGAAAGAAAAGTTCCGGGCTAAAACTCCCGACGAGTCCCAGGCTGAAACCTGGCGGAATCATATGACCACAGAGTTGATGAATGCCGAAGTTTCCATGGAAGCGCAACTCGGGAAAATTACTTTTACCCTGAGGGATATCTTGAACTTTCAGGTCGGGGACATAATTGAAATGCGCGCTTTTAAAAATGAACAATTACGGGTTCTGGTTGAGGGAAAACCAAAATACCTGGGTGTTGCGGGGGTACGCAACGGCAAAAAAGCTATCCGTTTAACTGGGAAATACAGGAAGGAAACCGACGATGGAAGAAGATAAGGTTTTTGAAAACGTAAATGAGGCAGTGGCCCGGGACGTTGCCCCTGAAAAAGATGGGGGAAAAGAATCTGCCGCTCCTCAGCGCAGCATAGATTTCCTTCTCGATGTTCCTCTGGAGATATCCGTTGAAGTCGGAAGGACCCGCATCCTGGTCAAGGATCTGCTCCAGATGCAGGATGGCTATGTTGTCGAGCTGGATAAGGCTGCTGGCAAACCCCTTGATCTTTACGTTAATTCCAAACTTATCGCCAAGGGTGAGCCGGTGCTGGTCAACGACAAGTTCGGGCTGCGTCTGACGGATGTTATCAGCCCTGCGGAAAGAATTGAAAAACTTGAAGAATAAAAGTTCTTTAAAAGGCATTTTTAGTCCTGGTGGTGGCCTGCGCATTTTCTTCGCGGCAACGGCATATGGCTCGACAAAAGGTAAATGGTCTTTATGCGTCCTGCGTCTTTTGCTTTTCCAGCTGTTGGTCCCCAGCCTGGCTATAGCGGCTCCTGCAACGGAGACACCGGATTCGGTGTTCCCCATGGCCGGTCTGCGCCTGGTTATCGCCCTGGGGTTGGTGCTGGGGATTTTCCTGCTTTTTTATGCTCTTAGCCGCAAAGGGTTCAAATTGATGCCCGGCGGTGGTAAGTCCGGAATTATCAAGGTCGTGGAGATGCGTTCTCTGGGGCCGAAAAAGGCTCTCTGCCTGGTGGAGGTGCGAGGGGAAGAACTGCTTCTGGGAGTTGGGGCCGATCGAGTGGAGCTGATATCGAAAATGGGGCCGGCCATTAAGAAAACATCCTTTGAGGATGAAGTGCAGGCCCATCTTGAGGAATTGAAATGAAAAAATGGGGGTTTTTCATTCTGCTGCTTTTGCTCCTCTGCCTTCCCGTGGCGGTATGGGCCGAACCCTTTCCCACCCTGACTCTGGGCTTCGGTGGAGCCCAGGAGGGAGGGCAAGCATCGACCGTGGTCCAGATTTTAATCATGCTGACGGTCCTTTCCGTTGCTCCGGCCATCCTCCTGATGACAACGGCTTTTATCCGTATCGTTATTGTCCTTTCGTTTGTTCGCCATGCCATGGGCACGCAACAGATGCCCCCCAACCAGGTCATTATCGGGCTCGCTCTTTTCCTGACCTTTTTCATTATGGCTCCGGTCTGGACTCAGGTTAATGACAAAGCGATCCAGCC
Organism: Deltaproteobacteria bacterium; assembly: GCA_016934985.1. Classification (GTDB taxonomy): domain Bacteria; phylum Desulfobacterota; class Desulfuromonadia; order Desulfuromonadales; family JAAYDE01; genus JAFGRU01. The sequence continues at coordinate 70,272 of JAFGRU010000036.1, read as the reverse complement.
TTTTATTAACGATAAGATAAGCCAGGGGGAAGCTTTAAAAAGCGCCGTAGCTCCGGTCAGAGAATTTATGTTTTCCCAGACTCGGGAGGAGGACCTTGCTCTTTTCATGGAAATTACCGGGAAACCTGAGCCGGAAAAACCGGAGGACATTTCGACCATGACACTGATACCGTCGTTCATGATCTCCGAACTCACGCGGGCTTTTCAGATCGGTTTTATGATCTTCATCCCATTTTTGGTGATCGACATGGTCGTGGCCTCGGTTCTTATGTCCATGGGGATGATGATGCTTCCACCGGTCATTATCTCCCTTCCGTTTAAGCTGTTGCTCTTTGTTCTCGTCGATGGGTGGACTCTGGTTGTCGGATCGCTGGTGCGCAGTTTTATTTAAATAAACCTTATGCGGGCTCTGGCCCGGGGATCTGAAGATGAGCCCTGAATTTGTTGTCGACCTCGGACGAAAAGCCATTGAAACCATCCTCCTTGTTTCCGCGCCTATGCTGGTTGCGGCCCTGGTCATCGGTCTAATAATCAGTCTCTTTCAGGCCGCCACCCAGATCAATGAACAGACCATGACATTTGTCCCCAAAATCGTTGGGGTTCTGGTCTCCCTGCTGCTTTTCGGGCCCTGGATCATCAAGGTTATCCTGGCATTCACCCGGGGGATTTTTGAAGGCATCCCCCTCATCGGGCCCTGAGTTCGACAGTGGAAATTCAACTCATTCCAATCGATCAATTTCAAAGCTATCTGGTCTGTACGGTCAGGGTTGCAGCTTTGCTCGGTGCCCTGCCGGTTTTCAGCGGTGCGCAGGTCCCGGCCAAGGTCCGCATCTGTTTGATTTTGGTTATTACCCTGGCTCTTTTTCCGGTTCTCGAGCCCTTCAGCCGGGGGATCGACTTCCGGCCCATGACGGTGGCCTTTATAGTCTGCAAAGAGGCCCTTCTTGGAGTCCTGATCGGCCTGCTGGCCCGCTTCATATTTATTGCCGCGGAATTCGGCGGGACCATCATTGGTTACCAGATGGGATTTGCCGCCGCCAACATTTTCGATCCGCAGAACCAGACGCAGATTTCCCTGGTGTCCCAGATGCAGAATATTATTGCCATTCTGGTTTTTCTCGCCGTCGATGCTCATCACATTTTCATTCGGGCCATTGTCGAATCGTTTCATCTGTTGCCTCCCGGAAAGCTCGATTTTACTGGAGAGGCTATTCCGTATCTGTTGGAGATGGCCGGCAGCATTTTCATTCTCGGGGCGAAAATAAGCGCCCCTATTCTGGCGGTGCTTCTTCTTTCAGGGCTGGTGCTTGGCTTGATGGCGAGGATTTTCCCGCAGTTAAATGTTTTTATGCTTTCTTTTCCGGTCAATATCGGTCTGGCATTCATTGGCATGAGCCTGACCCTCGATTTGACTGTAGCGCTTATGAATCGCGAGTTTCACTCCCTTTCAAGGAATATTCTGGAAGTTTTTCAGTTATTTTGAGGAATTAGATGGCTGACGACCAACAGGAACGGACAGAGCAAGCAAGCGCGAAGCGGCGCAAGGAGTTCAGGGAAAAAGGGCAGGTCGCGCAAAGCAAAGAAGTGCAGAGCGCCCTGCTTCTTTCCGCCTTCCTGTTGTTGTGGTTCTTTTATTGTCCGACTTTCTGGGAAAATTTGTCCCTGTTGACCCAGGAGTTGCTTTCCCTATCCGGCAGTTTTGTCGTCACGCCGGTGTCTTCAGTTAATCTGGCGCTTTTGGTTATCGGCAAGATGGCGCTTCTGCTGGCGCCTCTTCTGCTTCTGTGCATGATAGTCGGATTTTTGGCAACCTTCCTTCAGATCGGCTGGTTGTTCACCTCTAAACCCCTCGAGCCTGACCTCAACAAACTCAACCCGATTCAGGGCTTGTCCCGAATAGTTTCCAAGCGGTCTTTTGTCGAACTGCTCAAATCCCTTGCCAAGGTGATGTTGGTCGGTTTTGTCGCCTATAAGACCGTCAGAGCGGAATTTTCAGAAGCCCTTTCCCTTGTTCACATGGATGTTTTCGAGACCATCCGGTTCCTGGGCCGGGTTTCCGGACTGGTGCTGATGAAAACCTGCGGGATTCTGATTGTGCTCGGCATTCTCGATTTTCTGTATGTACGCTGGGAAATGGAGGAGCGGATGAAGATGACCAAGCAGGAACAGAAAGAAGAATTCAAGGAAACCGAAGGCGACCCTTACATCAAGGCTCGTATCCGCGCCATTCAGCAGCAGATGGCCCGCAAAAGGATGATGGCCGAAGTTCCCAAGGCGGATGTGGTAGTCACCAATCCGACTCATATTTCCGTAGCCCTGGCCTATCGTCGTGATGAGATGGGGGCACCTACGGTTGTGGCCAAAGGTGCAGATCAAGTGGCCATGAAAATACGTGAAATTGCAAAGGAAAACAGTATCCCTATGGTAGAGAACGTACCTGTGGCGCGGGCTTTGCACAAAGTCGATCTCGGTGCTGAAATACCGGAGGAATTGTTCAAGGCCGTGGCCGAGATTTTAGCTTATGTTTACAATATTAAGGGCAGAAAAGCATGATTGACGCTATTGATATTCGGCGCTTGCCGGGGTTGCTGGGACGAAGCGATATCCTGGTTTCGGTGGGGATTGTGGCCATTCTTATGGTCATGATTATCCCCCTGCCGACCATTCTGCTTGACATTTTTCTGGCACTGAATATCACCATTGCCCTGCTCATTCTGATCATCTCCCTTTATACTTTCAAGGCACTGGAATTTTCTGTCTTTCCGTCTGTTTTACTGGCGACCACCCTTTTCAGGCTTTCTCTCAATGTTGCCTCTACCCGCTTGATTCTTCTGCACGGGGAGGAGGGTCCGACCGCAGCAGGAAGTGTTATCCAGGCTTTTGGACAGTTTGTCGTCGGCGGCGATTATGTCGTCGGGATTGTTGTTTTTCTCATCCTGGTGGTGATCAATTTCATGGTTATCACCAAAGGTGCCGGCCGGGTAGCTGAGGTTGCGGCCCGTTTCACCCTGGATGCCATGCCCGGGAAGCAGATGGCCATTGATGCTGACCTCAACGCCGGTCTTATCGATGATAAGGAGGCCCGTAGCCGGCGCAAGGAAATTTCCCAGGAAGCCGATTTTTACGGGGCTATGGACGGTGCCAGCAAATTTGTGCGGGGGGATGCCATTGCCGGGATTCTCATCACCATGATCAACATTGGTGCGGGCTTTGTCATCGGCGTCGTGCAGAAGGGCCTGCCCATGGCTCAGGCGGCCTCCAACTATACAATCCTGACAGTTGGGGACGGCCTTGTCGGTCAGATTCCGGCTCTAATCATCTCCACGGCCGCCGGTATTCTAGTAACACGTACCGCTGGAACCAGCGATTTCGGCACCGAACTCAAAGGGCAGTTCACTCTCAATCCGAGGGCCATGTGGGTGGTTTCCGGAATTCTCTTCTGTTTTGCCATGATTCCGGGGCTGCCTCATGTTTCATTTCTCCTGATCTCGGTTCTCCTCGCGTTTCTGGCCCGGAAAGTTCAGGCCACCAAGGCAAAAGAAAAAGAACAGGCAGAGCAAATCCCCACTGGGGCCCTGGCGCCCAAGGAAGAAAACTATGAGGAAATGCTGACCGTCGACCTGTTGGAACTTGAGGTCGGATACGGGCTTATCCCCCTTGTCGATGCGGAGCGTGACGGCGAGCTTCTGGGGCGAATCAGGTCGATACGGAAACAGTTTGCCTTGGAGCAGGGCTTCATTGTCCCACCGGTTCATATCAAGGATAATCTGCAGCTCAAGCCCAATGAATACGCCATTCTCCTTAAAGGTGTCAATATCGGTTCCGGGGAGATTCTGCCGGGGCATTGCCTGGCCATGAATCCTGGAGGGGCGACGGAAAAACTCAAGGGCATCGCAACCATAGAGCCCACCTTCGGGCTGCCGGCCACATGGATTTCCGAGGACAAAAAAGATCATGCACAGATGAGCGGCTATACCGTGGTTGACGGCACCACGGTTGTCGCGACCCACATCAGTGAAATAATCAAGCAACATGCCCATGAACTTCTGGGCCGGCAAGAGGTACAGAATTTGCTGGATAACTTCTCCAAGCAATATCCCAAACTGGTAACTGAACTGGTTCCCAATCTTCTTTCCCTGGGTTCCATTATGCATGTTTTGAAAAACCTTTTGAGGGAAAACGTGGCGATAAGAGACCTGAGAACAATCCTTGAAACCCTGGCTGACCGGGGCGCTTCGGTTCAGGATCCCGACTCCCTGACGGAATATGTGCGTCAGGCCCTGGCGCGTTCCATCAGTTCGCGTCTGGTGAAGTCTGACGGGACCTTGCCCCTGATCGCATTTGACCGGGGCCTGGAGGAAACGATTCAGAGCTCTCTTCACCATTCCGGCGACGGCAGTTATTTGGCTCTCGAGCCGAAAACAGCCCAGGACCTTATTGAAAAGCTGGGGGAGAAAATCAATCATTTCAGTGCTGATGCCACCCCCGTTCTTCTCTGTACACCGGTCCTTCGTCCTCATGTCAAAAGGTTGACCGAACGTTACCTGCCCAGTCTGATCGTGCTGTCTCATAATGAGATTGCCCCGCATCTGAAGGTCAGGTCCATAGGGACGGTGAGTTTAAATGCAAGTTAAAGTGTTTGAATCCGAAGATATGGCCTCCGGGCTGCAGAAGATCAAGGAAACTCTTGGGCCTGACGCCCTGATTTTGTCCACTCGGACGGTCCGGAAAAAAGGCCTTGGTTTGTTGGGGAAATCCTATCTGGAAATCACTGCGGCCAAAGACTCTCCGGAGTTGAGTGTACAGAAGCCCCCTGTGCCCAAAAAGAAAAAGATGCCCATCCCGCTTGAGGTTTGTGACAATGAACCGGACACAGTGGTCCCGGAACAGGAGGAAATTGTCGGGATCAACCCTCTGGCAAGGGAAATTGAACAGATCAAGAGCCAGCTTGCCGGACAGGAAATCAAAAGCATTCAGACGGAACTCAATGAATTGAAGGAGCTTTTTCGCGAGTTTTCCGGCAAGGCGGTTCAGATGCCCCAGGTTGTACCGCCATCCATGCCAGCGACTGTTAAGAAGGCTGCGTCCTCCGGTTTTATGATTTCCAGATTGCTGGAAGCCGGGGTCCAGGCCGAGGTCGCGGAAACCATTGTTTCCTGCGCCCGGGCCAAGTATTCAGAGGCCCAATTGGAGGACGAAAAATTTTTTGAGGCATTTCTGGTGGAAACGGTTGCGGATCTTATCAGTGTTTCCGGGCCTCTGACTGCTCAGGATAATGGGCCCAGAAAGGTGGCTTTGATAGGCCCCACCGGGGTTGGGAAAACGACCACCATGGCCAAGTTGGCGGCTGAATATTTATTCCGCACTAAAGGTAGTGTGGCCCTTGTAACCATCGATACCTACAGGATTGCAGCGGTTGAACAACTGAAGGTTTATGGTGAAATCATGAATCTCCCGGTGGAGGTTGTTTTCAGCCCGGAACAGCTCGATCAGGCTTTTGCCAAGCATAAGGATAAGGATCTCATTCTTATCGATACGGCTGGTCGGAGCCCGAAGGATGTGGTGAAAATTAATGAGCTTAACACGTTTTTAGGGGCAGGGAGCGGGGTAGAAAACCATCTCGTGCTTGCGGCGCAGACCAGGGAAAAGGACCTGCTCGAAACCATCCGGACTTTTGGGAAAATGCCGCTTAATAATCTCATTTTTACCAAGCTGGATGAATGCGAGGATTGCGGCGTTCTTTTGAACGTTCCTGCCTGCCAGAGTCTACCGGTTTCTTTTCTGACCAACGGGCAGCGCGTTCCGGAAGATCTTCTGATTGCCGAACCCATTAATATCACAGATTTTATTTTAGGAAAGATGTAGGGACCAGAATATGACTTTCACTGTTAACTCTTCCGATCAGGCCAAAACCCTGCGCAGCCTAAACCGGTTCTCCGGGGTGGGAGACAGCTCCGTCGCGGAAATAAACCGCTTTTCCAGGCCGACCAAAGTGATTTCCATAACCAGCGGGAAAGGGGGTGTCGGCAAAACGGCAGTGGTTGCCAACCTGGGCATTTCCCTGGCTCGCATGGGGAGACGGGTGCTTATTATTGACGCGGATCTGGGACTTGCCAACATCGATGTCGTATACGGACTAACCCCGGAATACAATCTCAATCATTTTTTCAAAGGTGAAGTCAGTCTCAACGACATTCTTGTCGAGGGACCTTCAGGCGTGAAAATTCTTCCCGCCGGTTCGGGTTTACAGCAGGTAACTCATCTCAACAGTCTGCAGAAAATCCAATTTATCGAAGGCCTTGAATCCCTTGATGAAGATTTCGAGATTGTTCTCGTCGATACCGAGGCGGGGATCTCTGAGAACGTAACCTATTTCAACGCCGCTGCTAATGAAATTCTGGTCATTGCCACTTCGGACCCGGCTTCGATTACCGATGCCTACACTCTTATGAAACTTCTCTCCCTCGAGTACCAGCAGAAAAAATTCCATCTGGTTGTCAACGTGGTCAAGGATGCTGAGGAGGGTTTGGATGTCTTCCAGAAGCTGACCATGGTAGCCAACCGTTTTCTGAACATTTCCATCAACTATCTGGGTTGCATACCTTTTGATAAAAAGATGCGGGAATCACTCCGGCGCCAGAAGCCTATTGTCGAGTTGTTGCCCGACGGCCGCAGCAGCTCCGCTTTCGAAACTCTGGCCCAGTGCCTGGTGTCTCTCCCGGTGGATATGCATCTCAACGGTTCTCTTCAGTTCTTCTGGAAAAAATTCCTGATGGTCAATGAGGGGGGAAGAGTTTGACTCTGGAAGCCGCCTACCCGACCTGGGGGCCCGAAGATATCAACAGGTTGATTCAGAGTCATCTTTCCATGATTGACTTCTGGGTTGACCGGCTAAGGACTCAGGTCCCCGGGTATCTGAACCGGGATGAGATGGTCAGCGCAGCGCGCCTTGGTTTGGTGGATGCGGCGCACCGTTTCAATCCGTCCAAAGGGGTACTCTTTAAAACCTTTGCCGAACAGAGGATTCGGGGCGCGGTCCTGGACGAGGTCCGGCGCATGGATTGGGCATCTCGTTCCGGTCGGGAAAAGTACAGCCGTCTTTGTGGAGTTCTCAACAAGCTGCAAAACCAGTTGGGCCGTTCTCCTTCCGAGGAAGAAATAGCCCGCGGTTTGGAGCTCTCCCTGGATCAGTACCACAAGCTCCTCACCGAAGTCAGCCATTTGAGCCTGATCAGCCTGGAGGAAACCATGTCGTCCTCCGAGGACGGCCAGTCTCTTTATGACAAACTTGAGGATCCGGAGAGCGAAAACCCTCATCAGGTTTTTGAAGAAAACGAGCTGGCCGAGATCCTGGCCGAGCAGATTAAGAATCTTTCCGAGAAAGAACGTCTGGTGGTCTCACTCTACTACTATGAAGATTGTACTCAGAAAGAGATCGCAGAAATCTTAAACATCACTGAAGGTCGGGTTTCCCAAATTCACAGTCAGGCCCTGATTCGCCTGAAAGTGAAACTTCAGAATATTTTCAAATCCTCACGCAAGTAGAACTTGTCGGGTGAAAAAAGTGGTTTCCATGCAGTTGTCTGAAAAAATCCGTGAAATTGTCATGATTGACCCTGCTGGAGCGCTGATTATCGGACTCAGCGTGTTCTGCCTGGTGGCTCTTTTTGTGACCCTGTTCCTGGTCGTCAGGCTGCGGCGCAGCCGAAAAGAAGTCCGTCTTCTTCTGGAGTCTTCCGCCAAAAAACTTTCACCCCCCCTGGCGGATCGTCGCCCCGAAGCTGTTGAAGAGTCCAATCCTTTTGGCGATGCGATTTTCGAGGCCGAGACCAAAAAAAAGCTCAGGGAAGGGGTTCCGGACCGGCAGGTGCCGGACAAGTATCGTTATGCTCCCTGTCTGTTGAAACGGGGTTTGAAGAATGAAGAAATTGCCGAAGTCCTGAGTCTTTCATCTGACGAGGTGGACCAGATCGCCAAGTTGACCCATATCGCTCTCCAAGTTAACAAAGCTACCGTGCATTGATTGGTCGATCGCGAGAAAAAATTAAAGTTCTACTCTTTTACGACGATAAGCATATTAAATCACTCTGCCACAGCAAATAAGGGAAAAACATGAGTTCAGGTTATTATTCAGCTCTATCCGGTGCCGTTTCCAGAATGCAGGCCCTGGATATTCTTTCCAACAACCTTTCCAATGTAGGCACCCCCGGTTTTAAAAGAAGTGCCGCAAATTTCGGTTCCTATCTGGATGAAGCCAGCCAGGCAAGTGCTGCGGAAGGGATCAACTATACATTTATCCGCGGTGTTGTCCCCGATATGTCTGATGGCACGGCCATTGAGACGGGCAATTCTCTTCACATGGCAATTATGGGAGAGGGCTTTTTCAAGGTCCAGGACGAAAAGGGTGTTTTTTATACCCGTCAGGGCAACTTCAAGCTCAATCCGGACGGTCTTCTTCTCAGCCCGACAGGTCACCAAGTGATGGGTGAAGGAGGGCCGATTACCTTGAATACCAGCGAGATTACGGTCGGCAAAGACGGCACCATTGGTACAGTTGATGGCTCGGCTGGCAGGATTATTCTTTACACCTTTGATGATCCGTCGATACTTTCACGTATGAAAGATGGTGTTTTCAAGGCTCCTGATGGTGTTCAGGGACAAATAGTCGACGAGCCGAGCATTATGCAAGGGCGTCTTGAAGGCTCCAATGTCAGCCTGCTTGAGGAAATGGCCCAGATGGTGGCGGGGACCCGTTATTTTGAATCTTACGAAAAGGTCATGAAATCCTATTCCGATCTGGCCGCCAAGGCGAATCAGATTGGATTGCTGGGCTGATTGGAAAAAATACAAGGAGAAAATAATTATGATTAGAGCGTTATGGACGGCGGCGACAGGGATGGAAGCGCAGCAGTTGAACATGGATGTTATTTCCAACAACCTGGCCAACGTCAATACGGCCGGATTTAAAAAAAGCCGGGCTGATTTCCAGGATCTCCTTTATCAGAGTGTCGAAGTCGCCGGAAGTGACACTTCTGCGGATACACAGAATCCGACCGGTATTGAAGTCGGCCTGGGTGCCAGGGCCGCGGCTGTTCAGAAGGTTTTTACTGTCGGTGACTTGATGCAGACCGGAAATGAGCTCGATGTCGCTATTGAAGGACCTGGTTTCTACCAGGTTGAACTTCCCAACGGCGATACCGCTTACACCCGGAGCGGGGCCTTGAAAAAGGACAGCTCCGGCCGCTTGGTTACTTCGGAAGGTTATCCCATTTTACCCCAGATCACCATCCCGGAAAATGCCACTTCCGTCGCTATTGGTGAGGATGGTACGGTGCAGGCTTTTCTCGACGGCTCCATGACCGGAAGCGAAGTCGGCTCCATCGAATTGGCCACTTTCAGTAACCCTGCAGGTCTTAGCAGTCAGGGAAAAAATTTGCTCAAAGAGACTGCTTCATCGGGAGCGCCGATTCTTGGAGTCCCAGGGGAAACCGGCTTGGGGACTTTGGCTCAAGGCTTTCTTGAAGGTTCCAATGTCAGCGTCATGGAAGAAATGGTTAACATGATTGCCGGCCAGCGTGCCTACGAAGTCAACTCCAAAGCGGTCAAGGCATCCGATGAAATGCTGCAGATGACCAACAACCTGGTATAACCCGGATCATTTATGAAAGCTTTGGTTAAAACCTTCCTGTTTTTGTTTCTTTTTCAAAGTTTTTGTAGCTTTGCCATGGCTATGGAAGCTCGTTTCCAGGCAGCAGCAACCGTGGACGGCGAGTTCTTCACCCTGGGCGATATTGCGCTTTTAAGCCCGGCGTCAAATGATCTGGCCGCGCGTTTAATTTACCGCTCGCCGTCTCCGGGGAAAACCATGACCTACAACACCGGGGAAATTCGTTCCTACCTGGAGCAAACGGACGAAGATTTCAAGGGACTGACCTGGGTCGGGGCTGAAACCGTCAAGGTTACCCGTGAAGGAATTACCATTACCGCGGAAAAAATTGCGCGAATCATCAATCAGTATCTCGAGAAAAACCGTCAGAACACTCACATCAATAATATCCACATGGAGTTTTCCTTTACCCGTTCGCCGAAGTCTTTTGTCTTGCCCAAAGGGAAGGTGAGTTGCCGGATAATTCCTTCTGATACCACTCTGTACCGTAGTCAAAGTTTTAACTTGATGTTCAGTGTTGACGGCAAGGTTGAAAAAAACATTTCGATAAGGGGGAAACTCAAGGCTGTGGCGCCAATAGCTGTTGCTGCTGCGGATGTCCCTCGTGGAACGATATTGACGGGTAATGAAATTCAGGTCGTGGCTATGGAGCTTGACAGATTGCGGGATCCTTGTTTCAAGCCCCAGGGGCTTCTTGGGCAGAAGGTTTTGAGAAATCTGCGCAAAGGGGAGCCGATTGAAAAAAGCATGGTTGACTTTCCGCCCATGGTTAAAAGAGGGGAACTCATTACCATTGAAGCTGGCAACGGTGGTCTTAAAGTGACAGCGACAGGCATTGCCAAATCCAACGGACAGGAAGGGGATACCATCCGGGTGAAAAACAGTGGCTCCGGCAAGGAAGTTGTTTGCAAGGTTGTCGGACCTGGACAGGTGGCGGTGGAGTTCTGATATGGTGAAAACAATAATTTTTTTGTTAGCCGGATTTCTGCTTTTTGGCTGTGCACACCATGAAAAAGTTGCTGTCCACGAACAACCTTTACCCGAGGTAAAACCTTCTCAGATCGTGACCTCAAACGAACCGGTAACCTCCGGTTCGTTGTGGACCGACGGTCAGGGGGATTTGTTTTCCGACAACAAAGCCAGAAGTCTGGGTGATATCCTGACTGTTGTTATTTATGAACAGGCCAGCGCCAGCAAGGAAGCGTCAACTGAAACCGACCGGAAGAGCAGTGCCTCTGCAGATATCACCAAATTTTTGGGTCTTGAGGAAAAGCTGGCCGATATCTTTAATAACAGTGATGTGACTGATCTTATCAATGCCAGTTATAGCAGTGATTTTGAAGGGGGTGGTACAACCACCCGCAAAGAAGATCTGGTTGCAACCCTTACCACACAGGTTGTTGGAGTCCTTCCCAATGGTAACCTGGGGATCGCAGGGAAAAAAAAGGTGACGGTTAACAACGAAGACCAGTACATCATGTTAACCGGAATTGTCCGAACCATGGATATTACTGCCGACAATTTAATTGATTCCAAATATATCCTGGATGCCGAAATTTCCTACACCGGCAAGGGTATTATTAGCGATCGCCAGAAACCCGGCTGGATGACGCGGGCGCTGGATCACATCTGGCCGTTTTAGGTGATGATGACAATGAAAAACTTCCGAGGAATTCTAATTGCAGCCGTGGTTGCAGCCATACTCTTGCTTCAGTCTCAGATGGGACTGGCTTCCCGGATTAAAGATATTGCTTACTTGGAAGGAGTACGGGAAAACCAACTGGTCGGTTACGGTCTGGTGGTGGGGCTTAATGGTACAGGTGACAGCTCCGGGACTAAGTTCACCATCCAGGCTCTGGTCAATATGATGGAACGGATGGGGTTGTCCGTGGACCGCAGCCAAGTCAAGGTTGATAACGCGGCCACAGTCATTGTCACGGCCCAGCTCCCACCTTTTTCAAAGCCCGGCAGCACCATTGATGTGGTGGTTTCTTCAATGGGGGATGCCGGTAGCCTGACAGGTGGAACGCTGCTGATGACTCCCCTAAAAGGCCCTGACGGTAAAGTTTATGCCGTGGCCCAGGGTTCTCTGGTTGTCGGTGGACTTGCTTTCGGTGGCAAGGCCGCCAAAGTGCAGAAAAACCATCCAACCGTGGGGCGCGTTCCGGGAGGGGCTTTGGTTGAAAGGGAGGTCGCGTTCAGCTTGCCTAGCGGAGACAACCTGACCTATCGTCTTCAGGACTCGGATTTTACCACGGTAGCTCGGATGGCTTCCGCCATTAACCAGAAATTCAACCGGACAATCGCCAAGCCCCGGGATAGCGGGGGTGTCAATATCCTTATCCCTGAAAATTATCGGGACAGTGTCGTCGATTTTATCGCCGCCATTGAGAATCTCGAAGTGCGCCCCGATTTCCCGGCCAAAATTGTTATCAATGAGAAGACCGGGACCATTGTCATGGGCGAGGATGTCCGACTCTCAACGGTTGCCGTCTCCCACGGTAATCTCAGTCTCGTGGTTTCCGAGTCGGCCGAGGTATCCCAGCCCAATGCAATGTCCCAGGGACAAACCGCAGCGGTATCCCAGACCGACATGGACATTATGGAAGATTCGGGCAATATGGTGGTTATGCCCATGGGCGTCAGTATCGGGGAAATAACCCGGGCTCTCAATGCCATCGGCGCATCACCCCGTGACCTGATAGCCATTTTTCAGGCAATCAAAGCCGCCGGAGCCCTTCATGCGGAACTGGTCATTCTTTGATGGCGTGAGAGGCGGCATAATATGAAAATCAATACCGGAAATGGATATCAACCGCCGGTCGATCCGGCCGGCAAGCAGGACCCGGCAGACAAGAACGGTCAATCCGAAAAATTGATGGACCTTTGCCAGCAGTTTGAGGCGGTTTTTGTTCATAACCTGCTGAAGGGCATGAGGGCGACCATTCCCGGCGGCGGCTTGCTGGAGAAAGGGTTGGACTCGGAAATGATCGAAGAGATGCGGGATCTGGAAGTTTCCAAAGCCATATCCCGGCATCAGCATATTGGCATAGCGGATGCCTTGTACCGGCAGTTGTCGGGACTTGAGAAGCAAAATTCTGATAAATCCGGCGACTGATATTTCAGGCAGCCTCCCTCCAATGTAACTATTCTGTAAAAAAATCCTCTTTTTTTTCACTTTTATCCTAAAGAATATTTCAAAAAGACCGATAGATATATCAAGGACCTTTTTCACAATCCAGTTTCAAACCAATAGGTGGGGATTATGAGCATCAAAATTTCAGGAGAGGGCGGATTTAATCCTACATCGCCACTCAAAAAAATGCAGCAGAATCAAAAGGTGTCCAATGCGGACAAAGCCGGGCAGAAGGATAAGGTTAATTTCTCGTCCTTTCTCCAGGATGCCAACCAGGCCAATAAGGTCAACTCAACTGCATCGGAAACCAGGGCGGAGAAAATCCAGGCTCTGAAAGAGCGGATTGCCGCAGGAGAATACAACCCTGATCCTAAAGCGGTAGCTGAAAGCTTATTGAAAAATATTGGCGTGGAGTAAGCTATGAGCCCGGACACTTCCTTTGCAAACTGCCTTGAAGATCTCCGTCAGCTTCTGGTTGAGGAGCGAGACTGCATCCGTGAGTTGAACATGGATCGTCTGACGGAACTCCAGGAGAGAAAGAAGGATTTGCTTCCCATTATTGAGAAGCAGGAGGGTGTTTCTGCCGATCAACAGGAAATGGCTCGAAACATTCGCTTCGAAAACCGTCGTAACGCCTATCTCCTGAAGTTTTCCCTGAACTGGATTCGTAATCTGATGGAAATGTTTGGCAGAAGCAAACAGCCGGCGTCTTACGGCAGAAACGGCAACCAGGTGACCCTGCAGATGGGCGGCGGTTTGCTTTCAGGGAAGGTGTAACATGGGAGGCCTGTTAAGTGCTCTGAATACCGGCAAGATCAGTCTTTCTACAAATCAGAAGGCTATCGAGGTTACCGGCAACAATATCGCCAACGTCAACAACGAAGACTATTCCCGCCAGACCCCCGAGCTCAGCCCAACCCCCACCTTGAATTATAAGGGCTTATTTATCGGGACCGGGGTAAAGATCAGCGATATCACCCGCTCGCAGGATGTTTTCGTAACTAATCAGTTGCAGGAAAAATATGCGGACTTCGGGGAGGCCAACGCCAAATCTAGCCCCCTTTCCGAACTTGAACGGGTCTTCAGTATTTCCGAAGAAGGACTGGCCACGGAAATCGACAAGTTTTTTGATTCCTGGCAGGAACTTTCCGTTAATCCCGGCGGCATAACCGAACGCCAGATGGTTATTCAGCAAGGTGAGCTTCTGACAGATGCCTTCAGAGACGCAAGGGCAGCCCTCGACTCGGTTCAGCAGAATATTGATGACAGCCTGGTTTCCAAAGTTACGGATATCAATATAAATCTTGACGCTCTGACCGAACTCAACAGCCGTATCGCCACCTTGAAAACAGCGGGGACCAGCCCCAACAGCTTTCTTGATCAGCGCGATGCCATTCTTCAGGACCTGACCGAATCACTTGGTGTGCAGGTCTATGAGGATGAAGCCGGCATGGTGTCCGTACAGCTGCCCGGAGGCGTTCCGCTCGTCCAGGGGAGCAGTCATTTAACCCTGACGGGAACGGTGGTCAATGGTCTGACCCAGTTTTCTATTGTGGACGAAAACGTCAGTATCGACATCAGTGTCGAGGATGTGGGCGGCGAATTCGGGGGTATGCTCGATGTTCGCGACAATCTGATCCCCGACTTAGGCGCCAGTCTCGATGAACTTGCTTACAATATCGTTACCTCGGTCAACACCCAACATCAGGCCGGTGTTGGTCTGGACGACGTCAGTGGCCGCTCGTTTTTTGCCGATCTTGACCCGGATCCCGCCATTGGGATTCCCGGTGCCTGCCGCAATATGTCGGTGGCCTTGACCAGCACAACCGAGGTTGCTGCCGGAACGGATACCGGTAGCGGGGCTATGGTCGGCGATAATACCAACGCTCTTTTATTAGCTTCGCTGGCTACCCAGAAAGTAATCAATGGCACTACTTCGTTCACCGATTATTATGGAAACCTGACGGGTCAGGTTGGTTTGGAAGCTGCACAGAACAACCTCGAACTAAGCAATGCCGACGATACCATCGTTCAACTGAAAAATCTGAGGGATGGCGTCCAGGGCGTTTCTTTGGAAGAGGAAATGATCAGCCTTATGCAGTATCAGAAGGGTTTCGAAGCGTCCGCCAAATTTTTAACTGCAGTTGACGAGATGATGACCATGGTCATCTCCATGAAGGGATAGAAAACGGTGATTTTATGAAAGCGACTCAAGGGACGACCTTTCGAACTCTTCAAAATCATTTGAGCGAAATCGTCAACAAAATGAGCGGCCTTCAAGTTCAGTCGACCACCGGCAAACGAATAACCAAGCCGTCGGATGATCCTGCCGCAATTGGTCCTGTGCTTCACTCGCGCGCCCAGATCCGGCAGACCGACCGTTACATGGAGACGCTTGGTGTCGCGGGTGACAAACTGGCCCTTCAAGACACATTCCTGACTGGCGTGGTGGATGTTTTGACCGAGGTCCGGGACGATGTGGTGAAATCGCTTAATGGGACTTTGAGCCAATCGGATCTGAACACCATTGCCGATGAAATTTCTGCGTTCAAAGATGAACTTATGGGGACAATCAACACCCAGGTGGAGGGAAAGTATATCTTTTCCGGCTATATGGAGGATGTATGTCCTTTTGAAGAGAATGCCGCTTATGACCCCCTGTTGTATGATCCGGCAAATTCCGCTACCTGGCCGGTAATTTATCAGGCAAATGATAACCCCATAACACTGGAAACTTCACCTGGAGAAATAATCGAGGTGACAGCAACGGGGTGTGCGACTTTTCTGGGTGACAGCGATAACGACGGATCTGTCGATGCGGGTGGCGTAAATTTGTTTTATGTTCTATCAGAGTTGGAGACCGCTATCAGGGCTAACGACGTCCCGACCATTGAAGCCAATCTTGCGGCGCTGGACGACGGGATGACTCAGGTTATTCAAACCAGGAGCTTGATAGGAATTAATGCTCAGAGGGTTGATACGTCTAAATCCCAGATGGAAGACATCAAGCTCAATTATCAACAATCGCTCTCCCGTTATGAGGATGCGGATCTGGTGGAAACGCTCTCCGAGCTGTTGGAGCAGGAGACCGCTTTTCAGGCCGCGTTGGAAGTAACATCGAGGGTGGCCAATTTGTCCATATTGAACTACCTCTGATTTTATAAAAGTTAAGTGAAAATAAAAGAAACCAGGAAGGTTTAAACAGGCCAGGGAGGGTTGAATGCTAGTCTTGACCAGGAAAATTGGTGAAGGAATCGTAATTGGAAATGATGTCAAGATAACGATTCTTGAAACACGGGGGGGAACGGTTCGCATCGGCGTTGATGCGCCGAAAGCCAGAAAAATTTATCGTCAGGAAATCTACGAACGGATTTGCGAAGAAAACAGGGAGGCACTGCAGTGGGATATTGTGGATCTGGATGCGCTGAGCGGAAGCTTGACCCGATCGAAATGAATGAAACCCGGAAAATAAATTCCCGTTTTGGTGAGATCGAGTACGATCCGGCCAAAACGATTCTGTTTGTCGAGGGGATTGTCGGTTTTGAAAATCTGCGCCATTTCATTGTTATACCCAATGAGAAGGAAGGGCCGTTGTTCTGGATTCAGAGTGTCGAAGATCCTCAGATCGCTTTTATTCTGACCGACCCCAGTCAATTCTTCTGCGATTATCAGGTGGCGCCGGGAAAGGCGGAAAAAGAGAAACTAGGCATGGGGGAAGGGGATGACTGTTTTGTTCTCAGTGTAGTGACCGTTCACCGCGACAAGTCGGTGACTCTCAATCTTGCTGCGCCGGTTTTTTTCGCTCCCAAAGCCAACAAAGGATTGCAGATGATTCTTGAGGGTACTCCCTTCCAGACTCGCACGCAGTTGCCGACAATTGCCAAGTAAACGATTCCCCACCCGATGATAGGTGGAAAATTGTTTTTAGGGCATATTCCAAAAGCTTTTTACAGCGGTTCGGTAACCTGAAAGCCCATACTATTTCTAAACACATTATTCGAAATTCATAAAAGAGTTCATATTATGGCGGTTTTTTCAGAATGTCAGCAGGCTGGTGCCCCGGATGTAAACCAGGAACTTGAGCAAACCGTTGTTCAGGCTTTGCAACAAGCAGAACAACATCAATTGTCCGGAGAAATCAACGAGGCAGAAGAGCTTTATCGCGGTATCCTCGAAGTGCTGCCGAATCACCCTGATGCCAATCACAACTTTGGGGTTTTGTTAGAGCAGGATAAGGTGGGGACAGGTCTTTCCTTTTTGCATAATGCCCTTAAAGAAAAACCTGAATGTGAGCACTATTGGTTGAGTTACATCAGTGCCCTAATTCAGTCGGACCAAATAGAAAGCGCTTCACAAATGTTGGATTTGGGGCGGAATCATGGTTTGCAAGGGGTTACTGTAGATGAACTAGCAAGTTGTATTCAAGCTAAAACACAATCTTTCGCAACGCAAAAATCTCACTTATCGGTTTTGTCTGGCGGGGAAAGTGCCGTTGGAAAAGGACAAGGCCCCAGTTCTCAAGAAATTAACAAGCTTGAGCGTCTACAAAGTAAAGGGCAGACATCAGCAGCAATAACCTTTGCTAAAGATTTGACGGTGCGTTATCCGGGTCATGGATTAGGCTGGAAAGTCTTGGGCCAGATATTGGAGCAGCAGGAACGGATTGATGATGCCTTGCAACCTATGCAGAAGGCTTTGGAATTATTGCCGGAAGATCCCGATGTACATAACGTACTGGGTGTTCTCATGCAAAAAAAGGTTCGTCTTGATGAAGCAGGAAAACTATTTTGCAGGGCATTGGATCTGCGGCCTGATTTCCCGGCGGCGCTCAGCAATTTGGGGAACCTTTATCGAGGTCAAGGGCGTCTCCAAGAGTCTGAAACATGCTTTCGCCGTGCGCTGAAGAGCGGACCCAATGCCGCAATCTATAATAACCTCGGCGCCAATCTTCTGGATCAGAGACGAATCATCGAAGCGGAGGACTGCTATCGGCATGCTCTGAAAATCCAACCTGATTCGGCATTGGCCCATATCAATCTGGGTGTCAGCCTTCGTTATCAGGGGCGCCTTGAGGAAGCGATTGCCAGTCAACGCCGGGCGCTGAAACTTGACCCTGACTGCCCCGAGAAAAACAGCCACCTGCTGTTCACGATGAATTACACCTCTACTCCTCCCAAGACGTCTCATCTTGAGGAAGCACGAAAATTTGGGCGCATGGTGGGCAGAAAAGTCAAAACCCCATTTTCCAAATGGCACTGTGAGCCCCAGCCCCAACGTTTGCGGATAGGTTTCGTATCGGGTGATCTGTATAACCATCCGGTGGGTTTTTTTCTGGAAAGTCTGCTCGGGGTATTCAATCGTGATCGTGTGGAGTTGGTTGCCTATCCCACCAAGCCCAAGGCCGATGGCCTGACCGCCCGCATCAAGCCGTATTTCGATGCCTGGGCACCCCTGTACGGGTTGTCTGATGAAGCGGCTGCACACATGGTTCATAAGGATGGAGTTCATATCCTTATTGATCTTTCAGGGCACACCTCCCACAACCGTCTGCCGATGTTTGCGTGGAAACCAGCTCCGGTGCAGGCTTCCTGGCTCGGATATTTCGCCACTACCGGGCTGCCTGAAATCGATTATTTTCTGGCGGACGAGGTGGGGGTGCCCGAAACCCAGCGAGCTAATTTCACCGAAACCTTATGGTACTTGCCTGATACCCGTCTGTGTTTCAGTGCGCCGGAGCTTGATCTGCCCGTTGCCCCTTTGCCCGCACTGGAGAATGGTTATATTACCTTCGGCTGTTTTCAGATGCTGACCAAGGTCGGGGATGCGGTGCTGGGAACCTGGAACGCTGTTTTAAACGCATTGCCCACTGCACGGTTGCGTTGGCAATGCGCTCAGTTTAACGACCAGGAAGTTGTTGCACAAACCTTCGAACGCTTGCAGCGAGTTGGCATAGATCCGGCGCGAGTAAAATTGCATGGCTCCATGTCCCGAGCCGACTATCTGGCATCTCATGCTGAGGCCGACATGATTCTCGACACCTTTCCATACCCGGGAGGCACTACAACCTGTGAAGCATTGTGGATGGGCGTCCCGACACTCACCCTGGCGGGCGACACCCTCCTGTCGCGGCAGGGCGCGAGCCTTCTTACAGCAGCGGGATTGGAAGATTGGATTGCAGCCAGCGAAGCGGAATATATTGACAAGGCTGTTGCCAAGGCAAGCGAACTGCAAAAGTTGGCATTCCTGAGGGCAGAACTGAGGTCGCAGGTGCTCGAATCGCCGCTTTTCGATGCTTCGAGATTCGCTCACAACTTTGAGGATGCTTTATGGGCAATGTGGCGGAAAAAAGAACCACCGCAGAGCTGTTTGGACCCTAACAGCAAGAGGCCGAAGAAAGAAGCGCCATTGGGGAAGGCAAAAGCGCCCAAAACCTTCCTTCATGTTGGTTGCGGCCCCCAACGCAAGGATGCCACTACTAAAGGTTTTAATACTGACCAATGGTGCGAATTGCGCCTCGACATCAACGAGGCGGTCAACCCGGATATCGTCGGCACTATGACGGACATGTCAAGGGTTGCCGATGCTTCGGTCGACGCCATCTTTTCCAGCCACAACATTGAGCACCTTTACCCACATGATGTCCCGCTGGCGCTCAAAGAGTTTTTGCGCGTATTGAAGGATGACGGTTTTACAGTGATTACTTGCCCTGATCTCAAGTCCGTGTGTGCCCTGGTGGCTGAAGACAAACTTTGTGATCCTGCCTATCAATCAGCTGCGGGCCCTATCGCACCTCTTGACATTCTATATGGGCACCGTGCGTCAATGGCCAGGGGCAATATTTTCATGGCCCATCGCTGTGGTTTCACCGAAAAGGTTTTGAGCAATACACTGAAAAAAGCAGGATTTATGGCCGTTGCAACCATGGCGTGTCCAGAAACTTTCGATCTATGGGCCATTGCAAGTAAGTCTCTCCGGTATGAGGATGATCTTCGGATTTTAGCTGCCGAGCATTTTGTCAGGAGCAACAGGTTGGCTGTAACTTAAGTCGGGAGATAATAAATAGCTTTTTATGTTTTTTCGATCTGTGTTTTCACCACCAGTCAAAAATGAAAAATTTATCTAAAGTTTTCTGGTGCCCGGTCGAAAAGTAAACCAAAGGGAAATTTTTTGAAGGGAGGTGAGTGTCACCAGGTATAAAAAAATTGATTTTTAAAAGAAGCAAAAGAAGCATCGTTTAAAAAACTTTCTAACCAGGCAAGGAAGCCTGAACAAACAACTCATGGAGGAAAATCATGGCAATCACAATTAACACCAACGTAATGTCCCTTAACGCCCAGCGTAACCTGGGTACATCTCAAAGCGCTCTTTCCAAATCGATGCAGCGCCTTTCTTCCGGTCTTCGTATCAACAGCGCCAAGGATGACGCCGCAGGTCTGGCGATCTCCGACCGTATGACCGCTCAGATTCGTGGCTTGAATCAGGCGTCCCGTAATGCCAACGACGGTATCTCCCTGGCGCAGACCGCTGAAGGCGCCCTGCAGGAAAGTACCAACATCCTGCAACGCATCCGTGAACTGGCTGTTCAGTCGGCCAACGACACCAACAGCGACTCCGACCGTACCTCCCTGCAGGCTGAAGTATCCCAGCTGATCTCCGAGATGGACCGTATTGCCAGCACCACCCAGTTCAACGGCAAAACCCTTCTCGACGGTACCATGACTGATGCTACCTTCCAGGTTGGGGCTAACGCCGGTGCCGACCAGACCATCAGCTTCAGTATCGACGATGCCAGAACTTCGGCTCTCGGCGTTGATGCCTATGTTGCCGGGACCGCTGCAGTGGCCGAGGTAGCTGCTACCGGCGCGGGCGCAACGAACACCACCCTGACCTTTACTGCTGACACCGCAGGTACCGCTGGTAATGCCATTTCAATTGAAATTGTTGCCGACGGCAGTTCCGCCACAACTGGAGAAGTTTCCGTATCGGGAACTACCATTACCGTTGGAGCTGATGCCGCATCCGATATCGCCGCTTTGACTACGGCTGATATTGCTGCTCTGATTAATGGCAATACTGATGCTGCTGCCCTGGTTGATGCCGTCGGTACCACTGATGCTGCTGCAGCCGAAGCAGCCTTTACCCTGGCTGGCGGTGTTGACGCTGCGGCAGCCGTTGCATCTTCCGGTACGGCACTCATGGGGAACGTATCCGTTGCCAGTCGTGACGATGCGTCAGTTGCCATCGCCAGTGTCGATTTGGCTCTGGAGCAGATCGACGAAATCCGCGGCGGCCTCGGTGCGGTCCAGAACCGTTTCGAGTCCACCATCGCCAACCTCAACAACGTTGCCGAGAACCTGAGCGCTGCTCGCAGCCGGATCCTTGATGCGGACATCGCCCAGGAAACCTCGGAAATGACCAAGCAGAATATCCTGCAGCAGGCCGGCGTTTCCATTCTCGCCCAGGCCAACCAGGTACCTCAGCTGGCACTTTCCCTCCTCGGTGGTTAATACCGGGTGACTGAATGATCAGGTGGAGGACCGGGCAACCGGCCTCCACCTTTTCAATTCAGTTTTTGACGACTAAAAGAAAAGGAGCAAAGCCATGAAAGTCGATGGAATAAACGCATTTGACTCCTTCTCGTCCTCCCAGAAAACATTTTCTGCCGTGGAAGAGGTGGAGCGCAATCAAAAGTTATCTGATTCGGTACAAGATTCAGAGAAAGCCGCCAAAAAGCAGCCGACCGAGGAAATTTTAAGTCGGATTAAGAAAATTACCGAGGACGGAACTTATAGCATTCGTTTTGAAAAGGACAAGGATACCGAGACGATGGTCGTCCGTCTGGTCGATCAGGAGACCGGAGAAGTAAAAAGACAGTTCCCTCCGGAAGAGTTGCTGGAGGTGAGTCAGCGCCTTGATGAGTGGCGTGGCAATATTGTCGACACGGAAAGTTAATCAAGAGGCGGGAGTAAGATGTCAACTATCAGTTTTGGCGGTCTAGCGACTGGCCTTGATACAGCGTCCTTGATAGAAGAGTTGATGACGGTTGAAAGGCAACCCCTCACTCTTATGGAAAACGACAAGACTTGGCTTAACAACCGCCTGTCGGCTCTTCAGACGCTCGATGCTAAATTCAACAGCTTTCTGATAAAAGCGGAGGATATTGGTTCCAGCGAGGATATTGGTGCCAAAAAAGTATCCCAGAGTAACCAGGACTACTTTTCTGCCAGCGCTTCGGCCGACGCGCTTCCTGCCAGCTACCAGGTTGAGGTAGTCTCTCTCGCGCGGGTCCAGAAAGATGTCTCCCAGGGTTACGCTGACAAAACGGCCCAGGAATTCGGCATCGGAAATTTGACCTTGACCGTGGGCGAAAATGATCCGGTGACCATTGAGATTAGTGCCGAGAACAATTCTCTGGGAGGTATCATGGAGGCAATCAATGCCTCAGGGTCGGGTGTTACCGCATCAATTATCAATGATGGCACGGATTCCCCCTACCGTCTGGTTCTGACCGCCGACAATGTCGCCACGGATTTTTCCCTGGAGGCCTCCGGACTTGTCGGGGGTACCTATGAGATTCCGGAGTTTGCCACCACCCAGGCTGCGTCCCAGGCTCATATCCTGGTAGACAACGTGGACATCTACGCCGATAGCAATACTTTGGACGAGGCCGTACCCGGGGTTACTCTTGACCTGATCGAGGCCGGAGAGGGTGTCCGAACCAACCTCAGCGTCTCATTGGATAAGACCAGTATCACGCAGAAAATTTCTTCTTTTATATCAGGCTATAATGCCGTAATTACAGCGATAAGTGACTCCTCCGATGGTGCTTTGGGCTATGATACGGGGCTAAACAGTATTAAAAGGCGTCTTCAAAACATGATTTCCGGGCAGGTCCCTAATTCGGGGAATTTTTCCAGCCTTTCAGAATTGGGTCTCGAAACCCAGCGGGACGGAACTCTTGTTTTGAATGAAGAGACCCTTTCCCAAGCAGTCAATGATGATTTTGAAAGTATCGCAAAGCTTTTCGCTGGTGAGGGGGAGGAAGGAGGTATCGGCGCCCGTTTTACGAGCTATCTGGAAAATTTGACCGATTCCAGCGATGGTTTCCTGGCCGGAAGAAAAGAGAGTATCGATAGCAATATCCGTCGGATAGATAAACGCATTGAAATGACGGAAATGCGCCTGGAAAAACGGGAGCAGAATCTTATAAGCCAGTTTACCGCTCTTGAGTTGCTTGTCAGTGAGTTGAATGCGACGGGTGATTACTTGACGAAGCAGTTGGCAGCGCTTGAAAACTTGTGGAACTTCAACAAAGATTAAGGCGGGAAAAATAATGAATCCATATATGCATCAATACCAACAAAATCAGGTCCAGACAGCTTCACGGGAGCAAATCCTGATTATGTTATACGATGGAGCAATCCGCTTCGTGGGGCAGGCCCGGCAGGCCATTGAAAACGGAGACCGGCTGGGAAGACTGGAACCGATCAGCCGGGCAATGGCGATCATTTCGGAACTTTCCAATAGTCTCGACCACAGTATTGGCGGGGAGGTAGCCGAGAACCTGGATGCGCTTTACAATTTCATGATTCGCAGTCTCATCGAAGCGAACCGCAATGTCGATGCGAAACCCTTGGAAACGGTGGAGAATCTTCTGAAAACCCTGCGCGCCACCTGGGCCGAGGCGATTCAGATAGTCAAGGACGAAGGCCAGGCTGCGAACGGAGAAGAACAAGGGTACGATGCCGGTTCTCCTGACGGCTACAAGAGGCTTTCCGCCGCTTTATGATTCACACAGGTTCCTCTCCCGCCGGTGAAAGGATTTGGAAGGGATGAAAACCGCCGATATTTTTCGTAAGAAACTGGAAGAGTCCGGCGCACTTTACAAACGGTTTCTGGCTTTGTCCCGCGACATGGATGCCAACCTGAACTGTTGGAATGCGGCCAAAATTTCCGAATATCTTCTCGCGGCTCGGAAATTGCAAAATGAAATCCGTGGTTTGGACCTGGAGATTGTAAAGCTGCAGGAGTCGACTCCACTTTCCGCAGACTGTCGGGGACTTCTTCAGGAACGAGCTGACACTGTACGTAATGTTCTTGCTCTTCTGGAAAAGAATAAAATAGTTATATCCCGTATGTTAACCATGCTTGCGGATGACCTCGCAAAAAGCAAAAGTTTTCGACAAGCCGCAGGGGGATATTTCAAAAAAAGTCGGACAACCGGGCGATCTTTTGAGCAAACCGTATGATTTTTCGGGAAGAATTTCCCACAACCATCAATGCTCATGCAGGCGAAAGAAACGATAAAAAATTTTACAGTCGCAAAAATATCCCTTCCCGTCGAGGGCGACGAGATGGTGGAGCTCGACTGTGTCATTCATATGACCACTCCCCCCAATTTTGAGGCCACGTTCCTGCCGGGCCAACTTCCCGCCAGTCGTCTGGATTTGGAAAAAACCTGTAAGGTTTTTTATCAATCTAATGGCGAAGCCCATTTGATCAATTCTCAGATCAACCAGGTTGTTTCTCCGGAAAAGCTCGCATTATCAGTAAAAAAGAACAAGATTTTTCAGCATGTCCGGGATTACTACCGGGTCGATGCCTTTGGCCGGGTAGAATACCAGATAATTTCGAAAAATGATACCTCTTTTCATGTGTTTAATGGTGAAATTAATATTAGTGGAGGCGGTGTTCGCTTCCCGGTTAATAATGCATTCAGCCTTCGTCAAAAAGTTAGAATGACCCTTTTTTTTGACTCCCCCATTGAAATTGAAGTCGATTGTATCGGCGAGATTGTCAGAACCAGAAATTTTCACCGTAATAAGCATATTGCAGTCAAATTTATTGAAATGGAGCCCAAGGGCCGAGAGAAAATCATCGCGTTTTGCATGGCTGTCCAGAGGGAGGAGCTTCGTACCAAAGTCAGAATCGCCGATTCCCTCTGATTTAAATTGGCAGCCTGTTAAAATTGCTCGTTGATTATTTTTGCAGATATTTTGTCAGGCTCTGTTTTGGGAGGAGACATGCCTTTTAACCCGATTGAGAAAAGCCTTGCATCGGGATTGCTGGCTAAAATATCAATTCCTTCTAACGAAGGGTTGGCTTTAACTTTTTTCGCCCGTTTGCAGGGGTTTAATTATCCCTACATTGAGGCTGAATTCCCGGGGAAAAAACTGCCGGATGATTTTATTGCTGATGATTGGGTTGTTACAGTCAATTCGGGAATACACCTGGTTTCCATCCAAGCCCGAGTTGAAAACCGTTTGAGCCCAAACCTGTTTCGTCTGCAAATTTTGCACTCCCAGCACCATGTGCAGGGCCGTCGGCATCAGCGTGTGGAAGCCGAAGTCTATCTCAGGTGTTTCTCCGACGGGCTGGATTTCAAGGAGTGGGTCAAACCTCTGAGGAAAAAAGTGGATATTAGTCAGACCGGGATTCGCTTCTTGTCCGATGGAGGGTTTCCCCTGGGAGCGCATATCCGGCTTGAACTCTATCTGTTGGGGCCGGTTCTGGAAAAAGTGATGTTTGAAGGTCAGGTTCTAAGAACGGTTGCCAAGGAATCCAAAGTGCATGAGGTTTCCATCCAAATAACGGAAGTTGATCCTCAGGATGAGGAAAAAATTGCGGCATTTTGCATGGTGCAACAGTTTCAAAACATGAAAACCAAGGCGGAAGGGTTCTCCTTTCTGAAAAGTCTTCCTACGTTATCCCGCTGAAATTCTGGTGTAAAAGGAACGTTGTATTAGTTCTGTTTTTCGTGGCAATCATGTTGTTTTAAGCCGTAATTTCCTTGGTTTGGCCAAAACGGAAAATAACGGCAACTTAAATAAAATCCAGCCAATGGTGTCCCACGAAAAATGCTGACCATAAAGCCAGTTTCCGAAGCAATTCCCGCCAAAACTGTCCAGTCTTCTCCAGGGCAGGATAATCCAGCTTTCAAGGCTATGAGCCCCGGCAAAATACTTAATATTGAAGTGGTCCGGGGCGGGCAGGGTGATGCCTTGCTTAAGTGGGGTGATTTCCAGTTCCGAGCGGAATCCCAGTTTCCGTTGCGCGAAGGGGAGACTCTCAACCTTTTAGTTACGGAAAATTCGTCTCAGATCAAACTGAAAATTCTGTCAAACCGTTCACAGTCACTACGGAATTGTTGGCCGCTTTTGGCGGAAAAAAATCTCTTGCCGCGTTTGCTGACCACCGTTTTTTCCCGCCCCGACCTGCTGACCAATCCCCTGCCTTCTGAAATCGCCAAAAGCCTGGATTTGTTTCGAAATTTCCAAGATAGTCCGGAAAATCTCGATGTGGAGCAGGTCGAGCAACTCCTTCGCATGCTGGGAATGAAATTTTCTTCAGGCAATGAAGAGGAAGGGATGGACTACGAAGCGAGGTCTTTAAAATCCTGCCTGCAAGAGTTACTGGCGGGATTGAAAGAGCCTGGTTCAGATCTCGGCAAAAGGCTGGAAGCGGTTTTCGATGGGCTTGGTAAAAGTGATATGGCGGGACAGGAAGGAAAAACGACCGAGGCCGGCTATACATTCCTGCCGCTTCCTTTCCTGGAAAAAGGGTTTTTGGTGTTTCAGAAATCGGCTGGCGAAAATAATGGCGAAGAGGATTCTCCATGGCGTTTGAGTCTGTTTCTTGAAACCAGTTCCCTGGGGGAGCTGCAAATTGATTTTTTGGAGCACGATAACGGTCTGCTTTTGAAGTTTGTTTCCGGCTCGCAGGACGTGAAAATGTTTTTAGAGGCTTGCGGAAATGATTTAAAGAAAGTTTTGACGGCTCTGCCCCTTCGGAGCCTGACGTTTGAAACTGCAGTAGTGCCGCCAGTAAACTCCCTGTTAAAACGTATCGCCGGAAAGGATAAAGGGGTCTTGGAGACTTGGGTTTAAGATGGAAAAAACGCCAAAAGTAAAAAAAGCGGCTGCGCTGCTTTATGATAAAGAAAAAGATGCCGCCCCACGCATCATTGCCAGCGGACGCGGTCAGGTTGCCGAACGGATCATTGAAACCGGCCGGGATGCGGGCGTGGCAGTAATGGAAGATGCGGAACTTGGCGAGGTTCTGGAGGCACTGCCTTTGGGTGCGCAAATTCCTCCGGAACTTTATCAGGCCGTTGCCGAGGTCCTGGCTTTTGTCTACCAGGCCGGGCAGAAATATCGCCATAGCAAGAATTCTACCTGAACAGGGCAGGCTGATCTCGAAATGGACAGGTTGAACTGCTGAAAAAATCCCTCCCGTCGTGTATTTTCATTTGTCGTTAAAAATTTCTGCGGAAAAGATATATAAACGTGTGTCGCTCGCGTTCCAGGCATCGCGCGGCAATCCAGCCTTAACGCAGGTTTGCTCAAGGAAAGTCATCCTGTCCCAGTTGTATTCAGTGGCCACCTGGGGAAGCAGTACCCCCCGGCTGTAGCCTCTCTCAAGATATATCCCATGGGTACCGACTTCGATTTGTTCCGGGCTGTCCGCCTCAATGAGAGGCGAGAGAACGGAAATCTCAAGGGTAAAATTCCCCAGTTCCTTTTCGGTCATGGGGCGGAAACGGGGATCACGCGTCGCTGCGGAAATTGCCATTTCGGCAACCTCCTGATAAAGCGGTTTTTCTGAGGTAAAAACGCCGATGCAACCTCGCAAATTACCTGTCTGGCGGATGGTTACAAAACACCCTCGCTTTTCATTTAGTGTGGGGTCGTCCGACGGAGCCAACTCCAGTTTGTTGTTGCGGACATATTCTTCGATAGCCTGACGGGCAATGGAAAGCAGGGTGGATTTGTGCTCGGCACTCAGGGTTTCTGACATCACACCTCCGATAACTCAGGTAAATAGACTGTAGACTGGATGATCAGATGTCACAGCTTAAACACCTAAAACTTAACACCTATAACTTGAAACTGCTTTAAACCGCCATTTTGTGCTGTTTTTTTCTCTCGATGGCGCTCAGGGTTTTCTTTCTGAGGCGGATGGACCTCGGGGTTATTTCGACCAGTTCATCATCTTCGATAAATTCCAGGGCCTGCTCCAATGAAAATATGCGGGGTGGGACCAGACGGACGGCTTCGTCGCTTCCGGAAGCGCGCATGTTGGTGAGCTTTTTTCCTTTGGCGGGGTTAACGACCAGATCGCTGTCTTTGGCGTGTTGACCCAGAATCATCCCTTCGTAAACCCTCACTCCGGGACCGACGAAAAGGATGCCGCGTTCCTGAAGGTTGAAAAGGGCGTAGGCTACTGTTTCACAGGGTTCCATGGCGACAAGCACGCCATTTTGGCGCCTGGAAATTCCACCTTTGTCGGGGCCATATTCAAGGAAGGTGTGGGTCATGATTCCGGTGCCATGGGTGTCGGTCAGGAAGTCGTTGCGGAATCCGATCAGGCCCCTGGCGGGGATAACGAACTCTATGCGGACATTTCCCTCGCGGGGGTGCATGGCCAGCATTTCCGCCTTGCGAAGGCCGAGCTTTTCAATCACCACGCCCTGGTATTCCTCAGGGACGTCAATAACAAGGGTTTCCATGGGTTCACAGCGCATACCGTCAATGGTCCTGTAGATGACCTCCGGTTTGGAAACGGCCAGTTCATAACCCTCGCGACGCATGTTTTCAATAAGGATGGAAAGGTGCAGCTCCCCCCGTCCGGAAACTTTAAAGGTGTCGGTATCGGTGGTTTCCTCGACGCGCAGGGAGACATTGGAACGGAGCTCTTTAAGGAGCCGTTCGCGAAGTTGGCGGGAAGTCACGAATTTTCCTTCGGTGCCAGCGAAAGGGGATTTATTGACCATGAAAAACATGGAAAGGGTGGGCTCGTCGATTGAGACGTATGGAATGGCCTCCGGATTTTCCGGACAGGTAAAAGAGTCGCCGATACTGACTTCTTCAAATCCGGCGATGGAGACGATGTCTCCTGCAGCGGCCGATTCCATCTCGACCTGCTTCAATCCGTCATAGCCGATAAGTTTGGAAATCTGGCCTTTGATCACAGGGCCATTATTTTTTATAAGGGTTGTCTGCTCGCCTTTTCGAATTCTGCCGCGGAAGATTTTCCCGGTTGCCAGGCGGCCGATATACTCGTTGTAGTCGATGCTGGCGACAAGCATCTGAAAAGACCCCTCGGGGTCGCCCTCGGGCGGGTGGACTTTTTCCAGGATGGTTTGGAAAAGAGGTTCCAGATTGTCGGATGCCTGGTTGAGGTCGAGGGTTGCCGTGCCGGCCTTGGCGCAAGTATAGACGATAGGGAAATCGAGTTGTTCATCGTTTGCGTTCAGTTCGCAAAAGAGGTCAAATGCCAGGTCCACGACTTCTTCGGGCCTGGCGCCGGGCCGGTCGATCTTATTGATGACCACGATGGGTCGATGGCCCAGTTCCAGGGATTTTTTTAAAACAAAGCGGGTCTGGGGCATGGGGCCTTCAAAAGCATCTACCAGGAGCAGTACAGAGTCGACCATTTTCAGGACACGTTCCACCTCACCGCCGAAATCGGCGTGACCGGGGGTGTCGACAATATTGATCTTGACGCCCTTGTGCTGGACAGCCAGGTTTTTGGATAAAATCGTAATGCCCCGTTCTTTTTCAAGGTCATGACGGTCCATGATTCTTTCGGTGATGGCCTGATTGGAGCGGAACACACCGGACTGTTTGAGCATGGCGTCCACCAGAGTAGTTTTTCCATGGTCGACATGAGCGATAATAGCGATGTTGCGGATTTTCCGGGACATGAAATTAGCCGATCTAATGATTGTGTAATAACCTATCTTCTCAGTTTAGCAAAACTTTTAAATACTAAAGCAGAATCATCCTGAATTCCAGTTAAAAAACGATTTTTTAAATAATGAATGAAACTATTCAGTACAAGGACTCGTGTTGCCCCATTGATGAGTTTACGCGGTCCTCGGAATGGGTGATGCGAGGCCTTGTGCCAATAAGCTGAAATATAACAATGAATCATGCTTTTAAACTTGTTTCTGGCTTTCTTTGGTGAGAGTAATAAACTTGTAAAAAAGAGTGTGCCTCGCAGCCCATATTTACAGCAATTTTATGGAGAAGGAGGGCATCATGAGAATCCGCAACCTCGTGCTGTTTTCCCAGGTTCTTTTTTTCTGTTGGAGCTGTGCCTATGTTCCCATGGCGGTCAAGGAGGATGTCCCCCTTCTTGAGGAGGTTGCCGTCGGCAACATGCTTTTCCCCTGGGCGGTGCAAAAAATGGGAGGGGTTTGCAATGATTCCGAATTGCTTGTCTATGTCGAGGGTGTAGGGCAAAAGCTGGCAAAGTACGCAGGGCGTTCCGAAGTGACTTACCATTTTCAGGTGGTCAATTCCTCCCTTCCGGGTGCTTTTGTGTTTCCCGGGGGCTATATCGGTATTTCCAGGGGATTGATGCTGAGACTGGAAAACGAGACCCAACTTGCCGCAATCCTGGGGCACCTCATTGCCCACGTGGAGGACTTTCACCTGAATGATGCTTTGCGGGATAGCAAATTGTACCTGCGCTTTCGGGACCAAACACCTGATGAAATCGATTCGCTCTCCTTTAATCAATCCGTTGTTGCGGCCCAGGACCTGGTTGCTCAACTGTTGGCCTGGCAATTCACTCTCCGCCAGGAACGGGATGCCGACCAGATTGCCGTCAACTATTTGAACCAGACCGGCTATAACCCCCGTGGCATACTGTGGTTGATGGATGCTTGGTCCGGGGCGCAGGGTTCCTTTGGCGGCCACCTGCAGCCCCATGCGGTGTGTCAGGAAAGGTGGATCAACACAAAACGCTATGTGGATAATTTTCTTTCCCCGGGGAATCGAAGCCGTTACCTGGGTGAGGCAGCTTATGCCCGGGCAACCGTCAGGTTGCGTCAGAATTCCCAGGGGCTTGATTATTTTGATGAGGGTATGAAACTCGAAAAACGTGGTGATCTTAACGGTGCCGTTGCTTTTTATCTCCAAGCTGCTGCTGAAGCAAGCGACGACCCTTTGATTTTGTGTCGCCTGGGGCTGGCTTATCTACAAGCTGAAGACCTTCACTCGGCAGGTCATTACCTGCGGCAGGCTGTTCGCCTTTCCCCGAATTACTATTATTCCCGCTTAGGGATGGGCTACTGTCTGCTTGAAGACGATCAGCCCGATCAGGCTCTAGTTCACTTGGAAGCAGCAATGCGCCTTCTTCCCACCATAGAAGGAGCCTTCCTTCTCGCTGAGGCCTATGAGCGGCAAGGAAAAGTGGGTCAGGCCGCGAATCTCTACGCAGATGTGGTTCGGGCCGAGCCATCCGGGAAATTAGGTCGCCGGGCCGCTGAGCGGGGTCTGCAGATGAAGAACAACTGAAGGATTTGGCGCAGGTAATCAGTTTGAGTTCTATTAGATTTAATTATATACGCAACTGGTCCTGAACCCTTTTTGTTAAATAAAATCCAGCCTGCTGAAATCCTTCAGTAAGCATCTAAATCAGGGAGGTGATTTCTTAGGTTTTTAAACATTTGCGGGTGTAATCAGGTTGATCGGTGTTTTTCCGGTAATTATGGCGGCGGCCTGTTCAATAAGGGTCCGTGAAATATTTACTACTGCTTCCCGGGTGGAACCGCCTATATGCGGGGTTAACACCACATTGTCCAAGGTCAATAATTTACTTGTTTTTTCCAGTGGCTCGGTTCGAAAGACGTCCAGTCCTGCGGCGGCAATTTCTTTCCGCGCCAGCATGTCGGCCAAAACCTCTTCATTGACAATTCCTCCCCGGGAGGTGACGATTAGAATGGAGGAGGGTTTCAACAGGCGTAATTTGTGTGCATTTAGCAAGTCACATGTCGCCGGCGTGAGAGGCGCGTGAACAGAAACGATATCGGCTTCCTGGAGTAATGAATCGAGATCATTGCAGGGCCGGGCCGGTACTTCCGGAGAGAGTTTCCCATGCAGGTTCGGGTCATAGAAGCACACATTCATCCCAAAACCTTTTCCTATCCCGGCAACCCGCCGGCCGATGGCACCGAAACCAATGATGCCAAGAATTTTGTTGCTGAGTTCGATGCCGGTAAACTCGTCCGGCAGGTCCCCGCTGTCACCACTCTTCCAGTTGGCCCCCTGCACGTACCGATGAGCAACGGCTGTCCGGCGGATGCAATTCAGCATAAGGCTGAAGGTCAACTCGGCAACGGCTCCGGCGTTAGCTCCCCTGGTATTGGTAACCGGAATCCCTTTGCCTGCAACGGCACCCAGATCCACGTGATTAGTGCCTGTACCGTAGACCAATATCCCTTTGAGTTTTCTGCCGCGATTCAAAAGAGTTTCGTCAATTTGGGCATATTCAGCGATCACCAGGTCGGCATCCGAAACTTCCTGCAGCAGCGCTTCTCTTTGATCAAGAGTCAATTGGAGGATGTTCCCCAGAGCGGCGAACTGCTTCCGAACATCGTCCAGCAGGTTGAAGGAATCGGCGAAAATTATTTTTGGTTTTAACATATTTGTCCAAAATAGTATTCAAGCCTTGCCGGTCTTCCCGGATTGTTACTTTTATTACCGGCAGTCAGATTGTTTAAAAACTATCCGGGAGGACTAAAAAGGATTCGATTAGGTTTTTGGCATGATAATCATCAGCTTAAGATCATTGACATTTGTCCCGGTTGCACCGGTCAGGATGGCATCACCCAGCTTGGTCAAAGCTGAGGTGGCGTCATGTCTGTTCAGGACGCTGAATAGATCGATGCCAAGCTCTCTGGCTCGGCCGAGGGTAAAATTGTCCCCGATGCCGCCGGCAAACTCAGTGGGGCCGTCCGAGCCGTCCGAGTCCAGACCGATGACAGCAATTTCGCCGCCCCGGTCGAGCCCCAGGGCGGCTCCGAGTGAAAATTCCTGATTCGGTCCTCCCCGGCCGGCCTTTCCAATGATTTTCACTGTTGTTTCTCCTCCGCCGATTATGACGCAGGGAGCTTTCAGGGGACGCTTGTTCATGATAATCTCTTTGCCGATTGCAGCAAACATCCCACCGACCTCGCGGCTTTCCCCTTCCAGCATTGTGGAAAGGATCATCGTTTCGAAACCCATTTCCCGCGCTTTTTCGGCGGCTCCTTCACAGGCCGCGGTCCCCTCTACGATGATGAAGGTGTCGAGCAGGTGCCCGGCAAAATCCTTTTCTTTGGGAGTTTCCAAGGTCGGGTCCCCTGTTTTGATATGGGCGGCGACCGAAGCGGGGACTTTGTCCCAGAGCTCGTACTTGTCCAGAGTGCGGCGGGCATCTTCGAAACTGGATGTGTCAGGAACAGTGGGGCAGGTGATGTAGTCAAGGGGGTCTCCGATAACATCTGAGACGGTCAGGTTGATCAGGTGCGCTTTCGGGTGAACAGCCTTGGCCAGCCATCCCCCTTTGATCCGGCTCAGGTGCTTTCGTACGGCATTAATCTCAATGATGTTGGCACCGCAGGTCAGGAGTAACTGGTTGACCAGTTTCTTTTCCTCCAGTGTTATACCTTCAACGGGGTAAGGCATCAGGGCGGAACTTCCACCGGTGACGCAGGCAAAAACGATATCCCCTTCACGGGTGGCACGGGCCAGGGCAAGTGCTTCGTGTGCCGCATCAAGCCCTGCTTCATCTGGAATCGGATGGCTGGAAAGGTAGAGCCTCGAGTGATCCAGAGCCCCTGATTGCCCATATTTGCAAATTATCACGCCATCCGCAATGCGATTCCCAATTATTTCCTCTAGGGCTTTCGCAATAGGAAAAGTGGCTTTCCCTGCTCCCAGAAGAAAAATTTTACCCTGTTTCTTGAGGTCGAGACTATTTCCTCCGACCTCAAGAAAATCCCCGTGGAGATGAACAAGTTCCTTCGTCGCCAGATAGGGATCAGCTTTGTTCAAGGCATGATTGATAATTTCAAGAGCCAGTCGCCGCAATTTTATGTTGCCGTGCGATACGATCTCATCTAGATTCTGGATATAGTTCAAAATGCCTCCGACTCTGGACTTCAGTCAGTGTGGCGGCCGGTGGGACAGCTCCGTCCGCCACTCCTGACACAAGAGGTTAAAAGGCAGCACGAAAATCCCGGCCTCCATAACGGGCCTGCGAACCAAGTTCCGCCTCGATCTGGAAAAGGCGATTGTACTTCGATGTTCTCTCGCCGCGGACGCCCGCGCCGGTTTTTATCTGGCCTGCATTGAGACCGACAACGAGATCGGCAATGATCGGGTCCTCTGTTTCGCCCGATCGTTCTGAGACCATAATGCCGAATCCCTGCCGATAGGACAATTCTGCCGCATCCAGGGCTTCCGACAGTGTTCCTATCTGATTGAATTTCCATAACAGGGCATTGCCTCCTCCCAAGGGAGCCCTCTCGCGGACCCGGTCAGGATTCGTGCACAGAAAATCGTCGCCGATGATCTGGATTCCCAATTCTTTAGTGGCTTCTACGAACCCTTCAATATCATCCTCGGCAAATGGATCCTCGATGCTCTTGATGGGGTATTTTTTTGTCAGAGCCTTGTAGTAGTCCAGCAGTTCGGCAGTGGTCAGATCATTGCCTTCCAAGGTGTATTTCCCGGTTTCAGGATCAAAGAAATGGGTCGCTGCACAATCAAGCCCATAAACAATCTCTTTTTCATACCCGGCACGATCAACCGCCTGGACCAGGAAATCCATCGCTTCATCGACCTTAACGATCGGTGTGGCAAATCCGCCCTCATCCCCGACGTTGGCCGCGATTTTTCCGTATTTGGCTATGACGATCTCACGAAGTTCATTGTTGACCGCGTTGCCAATGGCCATTGCTTCGGAAAAGCTTTCGGCGCCAATGGGGAAAATGCAGAACTCCTGAAAATCAAGATCATTGGAGGTCAGTTTGCCGCCGTTGAGAAGATTCAGGAGCGGGACGGGAAGAATGTGAGCGTTGCAGTTGACATAGCGGTAAAGAGGAAGATGAACGGCCGCGGCCGCAGCGCGGGCGACGGCCAGCGAGACCCCGATCAGGGCATTGGCGCCCAATTTCGATTTGTCGGCGCTGCCGTCCGTCAGGCGCAATTTTTCATCAATTTTCCGCTGGTCGGTCACGTCCATGCCAATAACCGCGGGTCCGAGAATTTCACACACATTGCGAACGGCTTTCCGGACGCCCAAACCGGCATAGCGTTTTTCGCCGTCACGGATCTCTTTCGCTTCATTTGCGCCGGTGGAGCGGCCCGCAGGTACATCGGCCCTACCGAGAATTTCATCGTTGACCCAGACATCCACCTGAACGGTCGGGTTCCATCGGCAGTCCAGTATTTCCCTGGCGGTGACCCCTGTAATCTTGAATTTTTTCATGGTCGTTAACTCCTTTAATATCCTCTTATTTGGTTGTTGCCTGATTCAAAACGGTTAAAGCCCGTTGGGGCTGGGGAAAAAACAAAACCGATGGGTTCGGTTTTTTAATTATCTGGAGGGCCTGATTCAAGGCCTCCTGAGGCGAATTCGCTGACGCAAGGAACATTTTTTCAAGAACCGCGGAGCTCACATGAGGAGTGGTTATGATAATATGCACCCCCTGCTGAAGGATTTTGCCGATCAGAAGAGCGTGATCCATCTGAATTCGATAATCGGACTTCAGGCGGCTTATTACCTCGTCAATATTTTTTGCCCCCTCATAGGGAATCAGCATATCCGTGGTCCCGAGCCCGTCCCGGCAGAAGGAATAAAGAACGAGAACACTTCCGGGCGCCATTACCGGGGCTAGGGCGATCAGGGGTTTTACCGATTGGTAGAAATCTATGTTCAGAGGTTTTCCCGGGGTCGTGACAATGACATCGGGCTGCTGGTTCAAGGTGATCTGGCAGAAGCTTCGCATGAACTGGACCGCAGCAAGGTGAGCCTCCTGCAGGCCTCCGGTAAAAATGCCAATGGTTTCTTCGGATTTATTGAGAACCATGTTAATTGTAAATTGCACCCCCAGCTTTTGGGCAGCCTCAAGCATATCGAGATGGACTGGGTTTCCCTCCAGTTGCCCGGGACGGGCAATGGGCGACATGAGCATTTCCGGACGGTGGTTGTGGCGGATAGCACTTTCGCCGGCGATTCCCGGAAGGATGGATTTCCGCCCTCCGGAAAAACCTGCAAACTCGTGGGGCTCCACCTTGCCGACGATGATTCTCAGCTCCGCCTCGTAAACGTGCCTGTTGACTTCAACCGGCGTTCCGTAGGAGGTGTTTCCCAGGTTGACCAACTCATGCGCGGCAAAAGCATCATGATTGACTACCTTTACCTTGTCCGCATTGTCGATTCCTACGATTGCACTGATCTCTTCGGAGGTTGCCGGCCGGTGAACGCCTGTTGCGATCACAACGGTCACCTTCTGGGGGGGGATGTTTGCGAATGCCAGTTCCTTTAATATCATCGGCATGACAGCCGAGGTGGGTACGCCGCGTGTCGAATCGGAAACGATCACGGCAACCCGTTTGACTCCAGCCCCCAATTCACGCAACGGAGGAGTGCCGATTGGGCTTGCAAAGGCTGAACTGAAATCTTCGGGCCAGGAGAGAGGGGAGGGTTCCCGGATCTGCAAAAGTCCGAGGCAATTCTTGACGGGAGTTGAAATTGTTACATCTTCGAGGTCGTCACGAAAGGTTTCAGTTCCGTTTTTCCTTACAAGGGAATACATATCTCACCCGGTTTAAGATTTTTATAGAAACCGTCCCAGAGCCGATAGATACAGCCGGGCTCGAGGGCGGAAAATTTCTTTTGTGTCAAAGTGCGGACATGCGATTTTGTCTAAAGGAGTTTTTCCATTTTTGTCAAAGAATACAGCCTTTAATTTCCGCCGCTGGCTGTTTGGTGTATGTGGCGAAAATCCTTGTTACCTCGGTAAAATATGGAAATGATAATAATTGTTTTTATTCGTCAACATGGTCCACATGAAGGGGCGGAAGTCCTTTGATGTCCCGAACAATGTGCATGATGCCGTAAACCGTCATTAATAAAAAACTGACGGGAATGGCCGCATAGGGCCAGCTGACTGAAATTCCGAGAGCGGGCGTAATCTGAGCGCGGGTGTTATAAACGAGAACGGCCCCAAAAACGGTCACCACAACAATGGTCAGCACGCCGAAATAGATTACCAACCTGGCCAGAATCCTCTGCACCTTCTCGGGCATCATTTCGCGGAAAATGGTGATGCCCAAATGGCCGTTGCGTTTGTAAAGAATGCTTGCGCTCAGAAGGGCATACCAGACGATGGCGAAGCGGAGAAATTCCTCGGACCAAGTGAGTGCGTCATTAAAGACGTACCTTTTGATCACATGCATCCAGGCGACGACGAGCATAACCACGCACATGGCCATGGTTATCCCCAAGGTAATTTTCTCTAGATAATTACAGAGCGTTTCCAGTCTTCCCTCGTCCATTTCCATGTTCTCCGAAAACTCTGCTTCTACGTTACTCAGAAAGATTTTTCCCGGGCTTCGATTGCCGGAGGGGGAAGGGCAATGGGAGCCCATCCCCTCCGGCCAGGCATCCTTACATTCCGGCATTTACATCTTTATTAAAGGCTTTGATTGCTTCGAGCCACTCGTCGACAAATTTTTTGTCGGTGCTGGACTTTATTTGGGCTACGACTGCTCCCTGAGATTTCTTTCTCATTTCCTCCTTGGCTTTGGCCGATAAATCGTTGACTTTCATCCCCTTGGCCTCAAGCTTTTCGACGAGTTCCCGCTCGCGGGCTTGATTGACGAAACGGCTGTAATTCTGTCCCAACAGCGCTCCCCTTTCAATGATGGCCTGGTGTTCTTTGGGCAATTTGTTGAACCATGCCAGATTGGCGACCAGCGGCATCGGGTCGTAAATATGTCCCGTCAGCGAGGTGTACTTCTGTACTTCATACATCTTTAATTCCCAGATGTTAGCCAAAGGGTTTTCCTGGCCATCGACAATTTTCTGCTGCATCGTCATGTAGAGTTCAGTCCAGGGGACAGGGGTCGGGTTGGCGCCGAGACCTTTGAAATTTGCCATGTGCATGGGAGCTTCCATGGTCCTGATCTTGATGCCATCAAGGTCTGCAGGGCCGTTTATAGGCCGGACGTTGTTGGTGACATGACGGAAGCCATTTTCCATGAAAGCCAAACCTTTCAGGCCGATGCTTTCACTGGATTCCAGAAGTTTTTGCCCCATGGGTCCGTCCAGTACTCCCCATGCGGCGTCATAACTGTCAAATGCAAAGGGAATGTCCAGGACCATGAATTTGTTGTTGAAGGTTGTCAGAGGGCCAGCCGAGGCCGTCGCCATTTCCAGTGCCCCGCTTTTGACCTGCTCAACGGATTCCCTTTCTCCACCAAGCTGGGAATTGCAGTAGATGGCAATTTCCACCGCTCCTTTGGTTTCCTCTTCAACATATTTCTTGAAAAGCATCAGGCCGATCGTTTGCGGGTGGGTCATGGAATTGCAGACCGAAATTCTTGCTTTTGTGGTTTTGGCGAATACTATTCCCGAAAATAGGAATAGCGATGCCGCCAAGAGAGCTGTGCCGGTAAAAAGGTGCCTCTTTTTCATGATCCTACCTCCTTTTTAAATTGTAGCCGTTACTTCAAAACGACAGTTCGGGAATCTTGGATTGCCGTACTGCCAACCTATCTAATAGCCGAACATTCGGGGTAACCATAAAGTCAAGGCCGGGACGTAAGTAACAAGGAAAAGGACCAGGATGCTGATCAGGATCATCGGCAAACCTTCTTTGGCCGTTTGTTCGATGGTGACTCCGGCCATCGGGCTTGTAACGAAAAGGGTGATCCCAAACGGGGGCGTGGCTAATCCGATAACCAGGTTGACGCAGATGATAACCCCGATCTGGAGAGGGTCGATTCCCATTGCCCAGGCGATGGGAGCCAGGATCGGTCCAAGGACGATGACAGAGGCATAGTCATCCATGAACATGCCGTTGATAAGGAGAAGAATATTCAGCAAAAAAAGGAAAAGCCAGACCGGAATCTGGGACATGGGACCGCTTACGGTCTGAATAATCTGTTCGTTCGAGATGGCCCACGCGGTGATAGTTGCACTTCCCGCGAGCATGATGACCAGACCGGAAGTAAGTGCCGTCTCCATAAAAATGGAGGGGAGATCGGACCATTTAACATCTTTCATGACGAACATGGAGAGGAAAAAAGCATAGGCGGCGGCCGCTGCCGAGGCTTCAGTTACGGTGAATATCCCACCAAAGATTCCGCCAAGGATGATGACCGGCAGCATCAATGCCGGGCAGGCCTTTCTGAACTGTCTCCATTTTTCCGGCCAGTCTCCGGTTTCATGGCAGGGGTAATTCCTCTTTCGGGCCAAAAAATAAATCACCAGCATCTGCGCGAGGGCGATCATGACGGCGGGAACGATGGAAGCGAGAAAAATGCCGGCGATTGAGGTTCGACCGACGGAAATGCAATATATGATCATCAAGACACTGGGTGGCATGATCGGTCCGAGCAGGGAGGCCGATGCCATCACTCCGGAAGCGTACCCTGCGGAGTATCCCTCCTCTTTCATCATCGGGATAAGAAAAGAACCCAGTGAAGCAGTGGCTGCAACCGCAAGGCCGACAATGGCCCCCATAAAAAGGCAGGTGCCGACAGTCACAAGAGCAAGAGCCCCTCGCACATGTCCCACAAACGCATTAACGAAATCGGTCAGTGACTTGAGAAGACTTCCCTTGACCATTAATTGTCCGGTAAGAATGAAGAAAGGGACGGCCAGCAGAGCAAAACCGTTCATCCCTTGAAACATTCTTTGGGAAACCAGTGTCAGGGGATAATCTCCAATCAGGAGATAGACAATCGAACTGAGAATCAGATTGAAGGCAATGGGGAATCCGATCAGCAGCAACAGCACAAAACAAATGATCAAAGCCAGTAGCGCCACTTAAAAACCTTTCCCGAAAATTAACCGTCCGAATGGTTTGCTAAGTTCTGTCTCTAATAATCCTGATTTTATTGCATCGCAAAACCGTTTTGAGGGAAACCTCATCAGCTATTCTGTCTGTGATTCAAATTGGATTTGCTTAGGAGCACTGAAATTTCATTTGCAGCATGCTGAACAGCTTCGATATTTTTCTTTAACGCTGTTTCAGAAAGACGGAAAATCGGACCACTTACGGAAAGGCTTGCCGCTATTTTCTTATTTTGATTAAAAATCGGCGCGACAATCGAATAAGCCCCTTTTTCCCTCTCACCCTGGCTTACCGCATAACCATCCTGGCGGATCTTTTCCAGAT
Source organism: Deltaproteobacteria bacterium (assembly GCA_016934985.1). GTDB lineage: Bacteria > Desulfobacterota > Desulfuromonadia > Desulfuromonadales > JAAYDE01 > JAFGRU01. The sequence goes on along the minus strand of JAFGRU010000036.1, from coordinate 30,285 downwards.
GCATCTCCAGCTCCTCTGGATTAACGATGGTTTCAGGGGTAAATTTTTCCAGGCCTTTACTGCTGATAAATTTCTTTCGTTCAGAGGGTGTAAGGTAAGCAAGAAGAACCTTGCCGGCCGCGCCGCAATGAAGGGGTAAAATCTTGCCTACCGGTGTGACTTTCGCCAAGTCAAAATGGCTTTTTACAGCTTCAAGACAGATTCTTCGATTTTCATCGAGCCCATAGAGGGTAACCTCTTCCCCACAAGAGTCCCGAAGTTTCTCCATCACTGGTCGCGCCAGGTCCGGCAAATTCGTTTTATGACGAAGTACGGCAGACCACTGATGAAATTTAATCCCCAGTCGATATTTACCGCTGGGCACGATCTGTTCAATACATTGCTTTTTAGCAAGCGTAGAAAGAATCCGTGAGACGGTACTCTGGTTCAGGCCGGTCAGGTGACTGATTTCGACAACCCTGAGGAGAGGGTTTTCAAGAGTAAAGCAGGAAAGGACGTCAACAGCTTTTTCGATAGATTTTATGAATGTCATATGTTTTTTATTGCACAATGTGAATGGTTATTTCATATCGTGCAATAATTATATTTCCCGCAATATTATTGTCAAGTTTAATTTACAGTTTTTCAAAAGCGTTCCTGGGGATTATTTGATTTGTCAGGTTGTCGAAAGAAAAAACGAACCAGATATCAGACTGAGGACTGATATTTAAGATTTTCCATTTTTAGTTTGGTCATCGGTAGAGCCGGGACCCCTGGTGAAAATCAGCCCTTTTTTCCGTCCTTCGCGGGCGGTCCGGCCCTGTGTCCATTGGCTTTTTTTCTGGCAGGTCTAATAAAAGGAGGGCAGACTCCGCCTAATGCGCCCTCATTATAATCGTTTTTTTTATTGCAGGGTTATATCTGGCTGTCGGATAGTTTTCCCAGGCTCGTGTCCAATAGCTAAAAAACTTTTACGCTCTTTACTATTTTTGGGTTCTTTGGACCGGATTTGGTCTCCCGTCTTGAACGGTAGGCCAACCTTTTGACCGGATAAAAAGGTTTCTGGTTCAGCTTTAAGAGACCGAATTGGAATCGCTCCATTTTTTTGGCAGAACAGGAACACGCGTGAGCCTCAGCTGCCCCGAACTGCCACAAAATGACCTGGAAGTTTTCCGGTTTTTTGTCGTTTAATAGACTTATTAGGTGATAGATCGCAGCTCGTAGTCGAAAGAATCATTTTTAAAAGTTGAGCCGCCACTCAAGAGCTGATATTTAAATTGGCGGTTATGGCAGAAGTCTTCTTTTGTTGGGGTAAAAGTACGGGAAGTCCTGCCGGGTGGCATTCCGGCCCGGGAAATCCATTGACTTTTCTCGATCTATCCACTTACCATTTCGGCAAAATCGATAGGGATTTGGCACTTATGGAAAAAAAATTCTACTTGGAGACTTTCGGATGCCAGATGAATGTCGTGGACTCCGAACAGATTGCCGGTTTACTGGAGGAAATGGGCTATGAGCCGACCAGCATCCCGGAAGAGGCCGACCTGATTCTGCTCAACACCTGCACTATCCGGGAAAAAGCGGAAAGAAAGGTTGTCGGCCACCTCTGGCAGTTCAAGCCCCTTAAAGAGAGCAATCCCGAGTTGATCATCGCCGTGGGCGGCTGTGTCGCCCAACAGGAAGGTGAACGCCTTTTGGAACAGCTTCCCCATGTGGGTGTGGTGTTTGGTACCCATAATATTCACCGCTTACCGGAAATGATCCAAAATGCAAAGAAGGGGCGGCGCAGTCATGAAGTCGCCTTTCTGGACAAGGAGAGCCGTCTGCGTCTGTTCCCGACAAGACGTTGCGACGGAAGCATCAGTCAATTTGTTACGGTGATGCAGGGGTGCGATAATTTTTGTGCCTATTGTGTAGTGCCTCATGTGCGGGGCCGGGAAATAAGCCGCCCCAGTACGGAAATCGTCGCGGAAGTCCGACGACTGGCGGAAAATGGCACCCGCGAAGTCACCTTGGTCGGGCAGAACGTCAATTCTTATGGCAATTATCTTCCTGATGGACTTTCCTTTGCCGGACTTCTGGTCCGGGTCCATGAGATTCCTGAAATTGAGCGGATCCGTTTTGTGACCTCCCATCCTCGGGATATATCCGATGAGTTAATCAAGTGTTTTGCCGACTTGCCCAAACTCTGCAGTCATATCCATTTGCCTTTTCAGAGCGGTTCCGATCGGATTCTCGGGCTTATGGGGCGGGGTTACAGCCGTCGGGCCTATCTGGACAAAGTAGCTTTTTTGAAGCGGGTCTGCCCTGATATCCGCTTGACCACAGATATCATCGTCGGTTTCCCCGGCGAGACTGAAGAAGATTTTCAAGATACCCTGGCTTTAGTTGAAGAGGTACGCTTCGCTGACGCCTTTACCTTCCTTTATTCGCCGCGGCCCAACACACGGGCTTTGAATTTGCAAGACGAAACCCCTGGCGTGGTGAAGCAGCAGCGATTTCAATGCCTTCTGGACATTCAGGAGCAGATCAGTCTGGAAGTCTGGGCTGGAGATGTCGGCAAAAACTTCCCGGTTCTGGTGGAAGGGGAGAGCCGTCAGGGCAACGGTCAGATCTTCGGGCGAACGGTCTGGAACCGGATTGTCAATTTCAACGGCGGGTCGGAGCTGATCGGCCGGACGGTCCCGGTTAAAATTATCGCTTCTTATAAAAACTCCCAATTGGGAGAATCTGTTAAAATTTAATTGTCCCGCAATATGTTTATGATGTGCTTAAAAAAGCATCTCTGACTCTCATTTTTTTGACGATTCCCGCTTCCTTCGGGAAATTCCGGATTACAACCTATTGGTGATGGCTCATGGCAAAGGGTAGAATCCTGGCAATCGATGATGAGCGGTTTTTTCGGCGTTTTTATGAAGACCTTCTCGGCGCCGAAGGCTATCGGGTCGTTACCGCGCTCAGTGGCAGCAAGGGCCTGGATCATGTTTACCGCGAGGAATTTGACCTTATAATTCTCGATATGGATCTTGGGGAGGAAAATTCCCTGGAAGTGGCGGAACTGATCAGGCAATTGAGCCCCGATCAGGAAATCATGGCGGTAACCCGGCAGAAAGACGTTAACCTGGCGGTTCAGGCCATGAAAAAAGGGGTAACCGAATACCTTCTTAAGCCTATCGATCCCGAGGCTTTTCTCCTGTTGATCAACAAAATTCTTTTCCGGCAGGCTTTGAAATGTGAACACTCTAAACTGATTGACGAAAATGTCGATTATTTCTCCATCCTCGCGTCCTATCGTAAATGCCTTGATTTGCTGAAGATTCACGGGCTTGATCGTCTTGCTGATTTCATTGCCGATCTCATGATGGAAATTCTTCAAGCCGACGGTGCCGCGCTCTGGCTTTTTCGGGATATGGCCAACCATTACCGCCTGCGTTGCGCCAGGGGACTGGCCAACGTGCCGCCGGAAAAAAATATTTTTCAGCCGACGGAAGCCGAACGCTGTGCCTTTTCAAGCGGGGAAGCCATGTTCGGCGATGGGGCCGCAACCCTTCAGGTACCCATCAATTTCGGCAACGAAACCCTTGCACTGGTTCAGGTGGAAGCACCCAGCGGGCGAAAAAATTTCAACCGCCGTGACCTGAAAGTGGCAACCATGGTGGCGGAGATTGCAGCTACCGGTTTGCACAATGTCCTCCTGTTCCGGAGCCTTGAACGAAACATTCTTCGTTCCCCGGGGAGCGAAGCCTACAATATGGTTTTTTTCAGGGATTATGCCTCCAAGGAGATTCACAAGGCTCAGCGATATGGACGTGACCTTTCAATTTCAAAGTTGCGGATCAAAAACTATGCTCAGCTGAAAGGCGCATTCCAGGACCGTGAGGTTGAGGAGGGTATCGGCAGCCTGGTTAACGCCATCAATATTACCCTTCGTGAGGCCGATATCATTGCCAAGGACGGACCGGACGAGTTTTTTATTTTTCTTCCGGAAACCGACTATTGGGGGGCTCTGCTCGCTCAAAGGCGAATTCTGAGGATTTTAAAATCCAAACTGATGGTTCACAGCCTCAAGAAAAGCCTCCCCATCAAGGTGGTTATGCGTTCAGCTTCCTGCTCGCTGGATGGCAACTCTTTCAAGCAGTTGACGGAAACTGCAGAGGAGCGTCTCAGGGAACTTGATTCAAGCCTGATTTTTAAGTACGGCTTGGAAGAGCTGCCTTTCTGGGAGTCGGTGGACAAACTGATGGGAGAAATTCCCCACGACTGCCCTGGCGACTCCGCATATTTTCAGGATTGTCATGTTTCAATAACCGAAGAATCTGTCGAGAGGGTTTTCCAGTCCTTTTACCACGAATTGATAGAGGCCAATCGAGTGCGTGGTTTTATCTATTATGGCTGTGGCAACTTTGAGCGCGTCAGGGAACAGCTCCCACACCTGGGTCGTATCGAGAATTCGGCGACCTCCATATTCCTTCTGGGCGGGAGCCAGAGAGAAAACTGGAGCTACCAGCGCATCGTTCCCATCTATATTTCGGAACCCAACTTTACCGAGGCGCCCTTTTTCCTCTATTTGAGCGAAGAGTTTGCTTATGCCCTTCTGACCAGGCGGAAAGGGGACAAGTGGTTCGGTTTTCATAGTTCTGATTTTTATTTTGTCGAAAGTATGATTCTCAAACTCCAGGAACAGTATCGACTTCAGGAAGAAATCTGACCAATGGGCAAAAAACCTCTTCATTTAATTATCGCTGGAGATATTCCTGAACTGGCATTCATGCCAAAACTTCTTGATCAACAGGGTTTTTCGGTTCAGTTCTGTAAGGACGGGCCTGAAGTTCTGCAGGTTGCACTCACCACTCCCCCACAACTGATCGTGATGGATGTCAATCTGGCTCTTCTGCCTTTGGCAAGGCTGGTGAAAATCCTTAGGAGCAATCCCAAAACCCTGGAGATTCCTTTCTTCGTCATCGGTTCGCAGGAGGACGGCAAACATGTCATGAAATTCCTGCAGCGGGACAAGGACGCTTTTGTTGTCCGGCCTTTCAACCAGGAGCAGATGACCAACCGCATTGGGCGAATACTGAAAAAAACTGTACATGTCGGGGAACTGGCTGATGGAAAAAGCGAAATTGAAGGAAACCTCAATCAGATATCCCTGGTCGATCTGTTGCAGATTTTTTATCTCAACCGCAAAGATGGCATCCTTTCCCTGGAGTGCGCCAAGGAAAAAGCGACGATCTACCTGTTGGAAGGGAATGTCGTCAATGCCCAGGTTGGTTCCGTCGATGGTGAAAAGGCTTTTTTCCGTTTGCTGGCTTGGGAAAAGGGGAACTTCTGGTTCACTCCTGCCGGGGTGAACTGCGAAAACAAGATCAACCATCCTACCGATTACCTTATAATGGAGGGCTTGCGGCAGAAGGACGAAATGGTATCCCAGGCAGATTCCCTGCTTGGCAGGGAAAATTGCATCAAACTCCGTGTTCCAAAGGATCATCTGCCAAAAGGTTTGCGTCCTTCAACCCAGGAGATTCTCACTCTTCTTAACCATTATGACAACGTGGCCGAGATCCTCGACAAGTGCCCTCGTCCCGATTACGAGGTTTTGCATATCCTTAAGGTCCTGCTGGAAAAAGGCCTGATCGGAAAATTTTCGAAATCAGGTGCGCACCTGAAAAAAGACGACCAGCCTCTGTTGTCGGCGGAAACCATCCTTTCTATTCGGGACTGCCTGGGTGAGAGAGATGCACTTTTGGAAGAAGGCTCGGCCAAGGTGGTCGTTCTGACCTCATCGGCACAGGAACTTGCTGATTTTGCTGAAATATTCCAGGGTATTCAGGAGTTTGAACCTGAAGCAGGGTGGGAAACCAGTGACACCGTATTCCGGGTCGGTGATTTCGGCCGGTTGCGGGTTGCGGACAACTTTTTTCTGCGCCTCTTTTCCCTCTCTTCCAAGCCAGAAGGGAGTCCTTTGTGGGCGCCTTTCTGCCGTCGAGTTATAGGGGTGATCTCACTCTCCCCCTATGGAGGCAAAGCTGAGGCCGAGTCCTTTTTTCAGCGTCGCAGGGTTCCTGTTTTCAGGGTAAGGCTGGACAAACCCCACGGCGATGAAATATGCTTATTGCCGGGAAACCGTTCCGGGCTTCGAAAGCTTCTGGCAAATTTTGCATCGGCCTTTCTGGCTAAACATATTGTGACGAGGGAAATTCCATGATTGATCTGCATACCCATTCCATTTTCAGCGACGGTGAACTGATTCCATCCGAACTTGTCCGGCGAGCCGCGGTTGCCGGCTATCGCGCAGTTGCCATAACTGATCATGCGGATTTTTCAAATTTTGACCACATGCTTCCGCGGCTGGCCAAGGTGGCTAAGAAGCTGACCGGTAATTGCGGACTCGAAGTGCTTTTCGGCGTCGAACTGACCCATATGCCGCCTGGACTCATCGGCGAGGCAACGCTTGAGGCTCGGCATCTGGGTGCCCAGCTGGTCATCTGTCACGGTGAGACCATCTCGGAGCCGGTGGCGCAGGGAACCAACCGTGCCGCCATTGAAGCGGGCGTCGATATCCTGGCCCATCCGGGGTTGATCAGTGAGGAAGAGGTTCTGCTGGCCAGAGAAAAGGGGGTTGCTCTCGAAATAACTACCCGCAAGGGGCATTCCCTCTGCAATGGCCATGTGGCGGCCCTGGCCCGGAAATGCCAGGCTGATCTGATCATTGCCACCGACAGCCACTCACCCGACGATTTGACCCCTTGGGAAAAAGCCCGCAAAGTGGCTCTGGGGGCAGGACTTTCCGATGAAGAGGTAGAAAAAGCCCGCAATAATTCCCTGCGTATTGTCGAGCGCCTGCTTGGAAGAACATTGGCCTGAAGAAAAGATTTATTTACCGCCGAGTACGCTGAGAACGTCGAGACAAAGCTTTTAAAAGCACCCTTTTTGTTTTTTCTCTGCGTATTCAGCGGTTTGTTTGTTTTTGTGCCCTGACATTTTTTGTGCTCGCGTGAGGTGTTAATCAGGAGAAGGAATGAATAAAAAGGATCTGAAGTTTTTAAAGGAACTGGTTGAAACCCCCAGCCCCTCAGGCTTTGAACAGCCGGCCCAGCGCCGCATCAGAAAAGAGCTGGAAGGGGTTGTCGATGAGCTGAAGACCGATCTTATGGGCAACGTCATCGCCTGCATCAAGGGCGTGGGTGAAAACAATCCGCGGGTGATGCTGGCCGGACATTGCGACGAAATCGGTTTTATCGTTCAATATATCGATGACAACGGTTTTATCTACTTTTCCCCTATCGGCGGAGTGGATCCTCATCTGGTCCCCGGCCAGCGGGTGCACATTCATACGGACCAGGGAGCGGTCCTTGGCGTCGTGGGAAAAAAGCCTATCCACCTGATGGAAGCCAAGGACCGTGAAACCGTAGTCAAGTTTAAAAATCAGTTCATCGACATCGGCTGTGCCAGCAAGGATGAAACCGCTGTCCTGGTCAATATCGGTGATCCCGTGACCATTGCCGTAAAGCTTGAGCACCTGCAGGGGGACCGGCTCACCTCGAGGGCATTTGACGACAAAATGGGTGCTTTCATCGTCGCCCAGGTACTTAAGGAAATCCGTAAGCGCGGCCCGGTGAAGGCTGACGTCTACGGCGTCTTTACAGTTCAGGAGGAGGTCGGTCTGCGTGGCTCCAAAACAAGCGCCTATGGCGTCAATCCCGATGTCGGTATTGCCGTCGATGTTGGATTCGCCACCGATTGTCCGGAAATCGACAAGAAGGAACTCGGCGAGTTCAAGCTCGGCGATGGTCCGATCATCTGCCGGGGGCCGAACATCAACCCCGTTCTTTTCCAGATGCTGATTGCCACGGCCAAAGACGGGAATATACCTCACCAGATCGAGGCCTCGGGGCGTCCGACCGGCACCGACGCCAACGCCTTGCAGATGACCCGCGAGGGGGTGGCCGCAGCCCTTATCAGCGTTCCCTTGCGTTATATGCATACGCCGGTCGAGGTCCTGGCCCAGTCCGACCTCGAAAATGCCGTTGCCTTACTCTCCGATTTTCTCGGTCGGGTCGAAAAACGGGAAGATTTTATCCCCAACTGAAGTCCGCCACAGATTCGCCAAATTTGGGTTCCGGTTTTCTTTGACTCCTAAAATGAAAAGGAATATGATCACGAATTAATCAATTGGAACCCTATCAGAGAGGAAGGAGACAGGCATGGCGGATTCGGTGATCAGGGAAGGTCTTACCTTTGACGATGTTTTATTGCTTCCGGCGCATTCCCTGTTTTTCCCCAAGGATGCCGACCTGACCACGTGGCTTACTCGGAGTATAAAACTTAGTATCCCGCTTTTGTCCGCCGCCATGGATACGGTAACCGAATCACGTACCGCCATCTGCATGTCTCGTGAGGGGGGTCTCGGGGTTATCCATAAAAGTATGAGCCCCGCGGATCAGGCCCTGGAGGTAGATCAGGTCAAAAAGTCGGAAAGCGGCATGATCGTCGATCCCATCACCATGAATCCCCGTCAGAAGATCCGGGACGCCCTGGCCCTGATGAAAAAATATCGGATTTCCGGGGTCCCCATTACCGAAAACGGCAAACTGGTCGGGATCCTGACCAACCGGGACCTGCGTTTTGAAACCGAGCTTGAGCAACCCATTGCCCATGTCATGACCAAGGAAAACCTGGTCACGGTCCCCCCCGGAACGACCCTCGAGGAAGCCAAATCTCACCTCCATAAACACCGTATTGAAAAGCTGCTGGTGGTCGACAAGGACGATATCCTGAAAGGCCTGATCACTATCAAGGATATTGAAAAGGTTCGCAAGTATCCCAATGCCAGCAAGGACAGCCTCGGACGTTTGATTGTCGGCGCCGCTGTCGGCGTTGGCAATGACCGGGAGGAGCGGGTGGAGGCCCTGGTCCGGGCGGGTGTCGATGTCATTGTCATCGATACCGCTCACGGGCATTCCCAGGCCGTTATCGATGCGGTCAGGGATGTCAAGCGGGGCTATCCGAATCTGCAGCTGATTGCAGGCAATGTGGCCACGGCCGAAGCCGCGGAAGCACTGGCCCAGGCCGGCGCCGACGCCGTCAAGGTCGGGATCGGGCCCGGCTCCATCTGCACGACGCGGGTTGTCGCCGGGGTCGGCGTGCCGCAATTGACCGCTATTCAGGATGTCGCCCGCGTTACCCGGAAGAGGGAAATCCCTCTTATTGCCGATGGTGGGGTCAAGTTTTCAGGAGACATTCCCAAGGCCCTGGCTTTTGGCGCGGATGTCGTCATGATCGGCTCCCTTTTCGCCGGCACCGAGGAGTCCCCCGGCGATACCATCCTTTACCAGGGGCGTACCTACAAGTCGTATCGCGGCATGGGCAGCATCGGGGCCATGAGCAGAGGAAGCAAGGACCGCTATTTTCAGGCCGATGTGGAGAGTGAAGTCAAACTGGTTCCTGAAGGGATCGAGGGCCGGGTCCCCTACCGCGGCAACCTTTCCGAAAACGTTCACCAGCTTCTGGGGGGATTGCGCGCCGGGATGGGTTATACCGGTTGCCGCAATATCCGCGAACTTCAGGAAAAAGCGCGTTTTATCAAGATTTCCCATGCCGGCCTCAAGGAATCCCACGTTCACGACGTACAGATTACCCACGAGGCGCCCAACTACCGTTTCAACCCCAACTTTTAACCGCGAAGCCGGGTTTGAGTCTGTAGTACTTTCCGTATAAATGAATGACGGGGTGAATTGGCGGCCCTTTGAGGCTTTACTGTATCAGGCTTCGACCTCGGTTTTAAGTTGCAAGTTTTAAGTTTTAAGCAAAACCTAAAACCCTTTTAAAATTGATTTGAATGGGCTATTCGTTATTTGAAAATCTGGATGTTTGGAAACGTGCTTCCCGGTTGGCGGTTCGAACCTATGAAGTTCTGAAAGACTGCCGCGATTTCAGTTTGAAAGACCAGATGTGCCGGTCGGCAGTTTCTATCGCCTCCAACATTGCCAAAGGGGATCAGCGCGAATCAAAAAAAGAATTTGTCCGTTTTCTGCATATTGCAAAAGGTTCCGCCGCTGAACTCAGAACTCAGGTTTATATTGCGAGCAAAATTGGAGTTGTCAGTCCGGAAATTCAGAAAGAGATGGTTGAAGAGCTTATGGCCTTATCAAAAATGCTCCATCAGCTTTCAAAAAGTATTGCCAACAGAAACAGCTGATTTTTAGCTCCTGCCAGTCACTGCCCAACACTTAACACTTAAAACTTGACACTTGAAACTAATTTTATGACCAAAGACATTCACAGCGAAAAAATTCTCATTCTCGACTTTGGCTCCCAGTACAGCCAGCTTATTGCCCGGCGCATCCGGGAAACCCATGTCTATTGCGAGATCCAGCCGTTTGACATGGATCTGGCGGCGATTCGGGCTTTTGCCCCCAGGGGGATCGTTCTTTCCGGCGGACCGAAATCGGTCTATGATCAGGGTGCCCCGGCTGTCGAGGAGGAGCTCTTCGAACTGGGCATTCCGGTCCTGGGGATCTGTTACGGCATGCAGCTCATGTGTCGACACTTTGGCGGTGCCGTGGTGCCGGCCGGAAAACGCGAATACGGCCATGCCGAGGTCATGTCCCAGGGGCGGCCGGGCCCATTATTCGAAGGTTTTTTTGTCGAGGGGAAAAACTCGGTCTGGATGAGCCACGGCGATCACGTCGAGAAGGTTCCGCATCAGTTTGAGGTCATCGCCAACTCGGAAAACGCTCCTGTCTGCGCCATCCAGAACATTCAAGGGCGCCAGTACGGTGTCCAGTTCCATCCCGAGGTCAATCACACCCTGCGGGGTGACCTCCTTATCGAAAATTTTGTCCGCAACATCTGCCGCTGTTCAGGACAGTGGACGCCGGGCAACATCATTCAGGACGGCGTCGCCCGCATCCGCGAGCAGGTCGAAGGCGGGCAGGTGGTGCTCGGCCTTTCCGGCGGAGTTGATTCCTCCGTGGCGGCGGCCCTGTTGCATCTGGCGATCGGCGATCAGTTGACCTGCGTTTTCGTCGATAACGGTCTTCTGCGTCTGGGGGAGGGGGACCAGGTCATGGCCACCTTTGCCGAGAATCTCGGTGTCCGGGTAATTCGGGTCGATGCCGAGGAGAGGTTCCTTTCCGCTCTCAAAGGGGTGGCCGATCCTGAGCAGAAACGCAAAATTATCGGCGGCCTTTTCATTGAAATATTCGAGGAAGAAGCGAAGAGGCTTGGCAATGTCCGCTGGCTGGGGCAGGGGACCATCTATCCCGATGTTATAGAATCCGCCGGGGCCAAAACCGGCAAGGCGCACAGCATCAAAAGCCACCACAATGTCGGCGGCCTGCCCGAGTTCATGAAGCTGCAACTGGTGGAGCCCTTGCGCGAACTGTTCAAGGACGAGGTGCGCTCCATCGGCGAGGAGCTGGGTCTGCCGCATCAGCTGGTCTATCGCCATCCTTTCCCCGGGCCGGGCCTGGGGGTCCGCATCCTGGGAGAGATCAACAAAGACTTTGCCGATACTCTGCGCTATGCCGATGCCATCTATATCGACGAACTGCACCGTACCGGCCATTACGACAAGATCAGCCAGGCATTCGCCGTGTTCCTGCCGGTCAAAAGCGTTGGCGTTATGGGTGACGGGCGCACCTATGAGTACGTCATCGCCCTGCGTGCCGTGGAAACCAAAGATTTTATGACGGCCGAGTGGTATCCGCTTCCCTACGCCATCATGTCGCGTATCAGCAACCGCATTATTAATGAAGTCCGAGGGGTGAACCGGGTTGTCTACGATATCTCCGGCAAACCTCCGGCTACCATTGAGTGGGAGTAATGGCCGTCATTGGTCATGAAATTAAACTTGATAAACTGGAGATGCTTGTTCCGCTTCTGATGGTGTAAAGGTCGAGGTTTGAAAACGAAGTCACTGTCCGAATATTAATTTCTACACCCGCTGTCCCGATTCCGATTTTGTCGTTTATCGGAGTCATTTCTCCCAGTGCCATTGACTGCCGGAGTTCTACTCATTAAACTGTATCATTGCCATGCTGAAAAATAATTTCAGCATTGGCATTTTACGAGCCCGGCACAGGCTGATGCCTTGATATTTTCAATATTTCCGGCTCTTCCCATCCTGTTCCGTGATTAATTAGAGTATAGTAATTGCATAGATATACATTCCATTGTTTTTTTGCTTGTATCCTTTTCTTTTTATTCAGATGGAAAAAATTCATTAAATATTTTGGAGTTTTCAGGGTCTTTTCCCAAGGACAGGAAAAGTGGAGGGGTTGAAAAATGAAAATTATTAAAACGACATTAGCTTTTCCCCTGTTTTTCGTTCTGTTGCTTCTGTTCGGCTGCGGCGGAGGTGGTGGAGGGGATAACCCTGCCAGCGGACTTAGCGGTACCAGCACCGAGCCCCAGGTGGCTGCCCGGGGGACAAATCAGTACGTTCAAGTTTGGGTGCAAGAGGATTCGACCACATACAGGGTCTATGTAAGTTTTTACAGCGGGGTCAGCTGGGGGACGCCAGTGTCAATAGGATCCATCGCAAAAGTTTCCGGCGGGATTTCATCGCCTCAAATAGTGGCTGATGCTTCCGGTGATGTAGTTGTGGTCTGGATGCAAGGTCCCTTTTTTACCGAAAGTATTTACGCTAACCATTATGATTCTGGAAGCGGTATTTGGGGGGGAGCTGAACTTCTTGAAGCAAGCGCTGACGCCGCCGAAGACCCCCAGGTCGCGGCGGATGGTTCAGGAAATTTCATTGCTATATGGACTCAGTCTGATGGTGCTATCTACAGGCTGTATGCCAGCCGGTTTGCATCTGCAACCGGTAATTGGACACCTTCCGGTGCTATTGATGCAGGGACAGGGGAGGTGGGTGTTGAGCCTCAGATTGCTTCCGACGGAAATGGACATTTTATGGCGGTCTGGAATGAGTTGGATGGCGGCAATGATGATCTTAATGCTTGCCGCTATAGTGGTGGCTGGGGGGCAGTTACGACTGTTAATCCAGGGCTTGGTGAAGGTGCTTCCCCCCAAGTAGCGTCTTCTGCAGGGGGTGACGAATTCATGGTGGTGTGGAAAGAGACAAATGATATTTATGCCAATCGTTTTGTTGGGGCGGCCTGGGCAGGTGCAGGACAGATAAGTGGTGGTGCTGTGTCCATTAGCCCGCAGGTCGCAGGAGATGGGAACAGTCATTTTGTGGCTGCCTGGGACGAGGCGGGTAACAATATCTGGGGCAGACACTTTAGTGCAGGCTGGGAGGCCCCGGAGGAGCTCAATTCATCATCAGGACTGGGCTCCGTCCCGCAGGTTGCATCCTCGGGTACCGACAACTTTACGGTGACATGGTTGGAGTCTGACGATGTCTATTACAACCGTTACGATGCTACTGTATCCGATTGGAGTGGAGAGGATCTCGTAAATGATGGTTTGGGGGGGGCTCTGACACCACAAGTGGCGGGCGACAATAGTGGGGGTAATGGGGATTTTATGATTGTCTGGGAACAGGATGATAGTATTGAAAGCAGAAAATTTGAATAAGCGCTTATGAAGCAAAAAAATAAAAGAAAAGGTACCTGATCAATGGTAAGGTACCTTTTCTTTCATTTTAGTTTATGAAAAGGGCAAGTTCAATTTGGCAGAAAAAATTCCCAAAGAATAATCCCAATATTTTCTTTTTCCCTCGTCGTATTGTCTATTCGATCTGTTACATTTTTTTTACAATGATGGCTGTATGGCTTTCGGAAATGGAAATATTACTTTTTGGAGCAATGAATGGGTGACGAAACAACGACACTTGCTGAGTTAAAGACCCGCACCGCCGAGTTTGTCCACGAGCGTGACTGGGAGCAGTTTCATACGCCCAAGAATCTCAGCATGTCCCTTGCCATCGAGGCGGCGGAGTTGATGGAGCATTTTCAGTGGGTGAGTGTCGAGGAGTCGGCGTCTCTCACTTCCGAGGAGTTGCAAAAGGTCGGAGAAGAACTGGCCGATATCGTTTTATATGCCCTTTCCATGGCCAACTCCCTGGGGCTTGATCTGTCTAAAACGGTGCTCGACAAAATGGCGAAAAATGCCCGTAAATATCCGAGTGAGAAAGTTCGCGGTAAATCCCACAAGTATACGTATTACAAAAAAGCAGATGACGAAGCTGAAAACTGAAGGGCTTTTTTACCGCAGAGATCGCAGAGTACGCCGAGAAAATCTCCACACACCATATTCAATTGACGCTTTACGTTTGAAACTGACCAACGACCATGATAATTGGCAATTGACCAATAACCAATGACCAATGACGGTTTTTCGTTATGCGAACCCTTATTCTTGCATCGACCAGCCCATACCGCTTTGACCTGATGAAGCGTCTCGACATCTCTTTCAAGGCTGTGGCGCCCCTGTTTGAGGAAAACCCGGAACCGGGTGTCGAACCGGCTCTGCTGGTCAAGCATTTTGCCGCTTTCAAGGCGAAAAGTCTGCGTGAGGATTACCCTGACGCCCTCATCGTCGGTTCCGACCAGGTGTTCGTCAACTGGCGCGGCGATATCATCGGCAAACCCCACACCTTTGCGGCGGCCCGCAAACAGCTTGAGGAGATGTCCGGACGCACCAATGTCTTTTACACCGGTCTATCCCTTTACGACAGCCTCAGGAACGAGGCCCTGACTGACTTCACGACTACCGAGGTCACCTTTCGTTCTTTGAGTCCCGAGGAGATCGACGTCTATCTTCGCAAAGAGGAACCCTTCGACTGCGCGGGTTCGTTCAAGATCGAAGGCCTGGGCATCGCTCTCATGGAAAAAGTGACTTCGGATGATCCCACCGCCCTTATCGGCCTGCCCCTGATCCGCTTGACCCGCATGCTGCAGGATATGGGCTGCCCTGTTCTTTCCAGATAACGCAAATCCTCCTTTCGTCAAACGCTGAAATTTGCCATAATGCTGGTCATGGAAATAGCACAAAAAAGCCTATGACCGCAGAGATCGCGAAGAACGCAAAGAAAACCAAACACTATATTTTTTTGTTGGTTTTTCTCGGTGCCCTCTGCGTATTTGGCGGTAAAAAAGGTTTCTTGTCACAAGTTACATGTCACGTCTTAACCACTTAACACTTAACACTTGACGCCGGATCATGAGCAATCAGAGTTTTGTCCATCTCCACCTGCATACCGAATACAGCCTTCTCGATGGCGCCATCAAGGTCAATAAGCTGATTGAAAAGGCTCTCGAAAACGAGATGCCCGCTTTGGCGATCACCGACCACGGCAACATGTTCGGGGCTATCGAGTTCTACCTGAAAGTCCGCAAAGCCGGTATCAAGCCGATTCTCGGCTGCGAAGTCTATGTCGCGCCCGAATCCCGTTTTGACAAGTCCAAGGCGCGCAAATCAAAGGAAGCCGCCTTCCATCTTCTGCTCTTGTGCCAGGATCTCACCGGCTATAAGAACCTCTGTTCCCTGGTTTCTTCAGCTTACCGGGAAGGCTTCTACTATCGGCCCCGGGTGGACTGGGAGCTTTTGCGGGAAAAAAACGAGGGGCTCATCGCTTTGACTGCCTGCCTCGGGGGCGAAATCCCTGATCTGATTCTCAACAACCAGCCGGACCTGGCTCGTCAGCGAGCCGCCGAAATATCTGAAGTATTTGATAATGAGCGCTTTTACCTGGAAATACAGCGCAATTTCCTGGCCGAGCAGGATATCGTCAATAAGGAGTTGATCAAAATCTCCCGGGAAATGGACCTGCCTCTGGTGGCTACCAATGATTGTCACTACCTTGATCGCAAGGACGCTTACGCTCACGAGGTTCTCCTCTGCATCCAGACCGGCAAAACCATGGAAGACCAGGAGCGCATGCGTTTCCAGAATGACGAGTTCTATTTCAAGACGCCGGCTGAGATGCGCGAGCTGTTTGCCGATATTCCCGAGGCCGTTGACAACAGTCTGCGTATCGCTGACAAATGCAACCTTGAAATCCCCCTTGGCACCTACCATTTCCCCCAGTATGAAAAGCCCGAGGATAAGACCCTCGATGAGATCCTTGCCGAGCAGGCCAGACAGGGGCTGGATGAGCGCATTGAGGAAATTCGCAAGGTACGGGATTTCTCTGAAAAGGAACATGACGAATATCGTGAACGGCTCGAAGAGGAGATCGTCTGCATCACCCAGATGGGTTTTCCCGGCTACTTTCTTATCGTGGCCGATTTTATCAACTGGGCCAAGGACCACGATATCCCCGTGGGGCCCGGCCGCGGCAGCGCGGCCGGCAGTCTGGTCGCCTTTTCTTTGCGCATTACCGACATCGACCCGATTCGTTATCAACTGCTTTTCGAGCGTTTTCTCAACCCCGAACGGGTAAGCATGCCTGACATCGATGTCGACTTCTGCATACATGGCCGTGAGGAGGTCATCCGTTATGTTCAGGAGAAATACGGCAAGGCGAATGTCGCCCAGATCATCACCTTCGGAACCATGGCGGCGCGAGGGGTGATCCGGGATGTCGGCCGCGCTTTGAACATGCCCTATGGTGAGGTCGACCGCATTGCCAAGCTGGTTCCCAGTATCCTCAATATCCAGCTTGAGAAAGCCCTAAAGCAGGAGCCGCGCTTGAAGGAGATGATCGCCGGCGATGCGCGCGTGAAGAAGCTTTTCGATGTGGCTTTGGCTTTGGAAGGGTTGACTCGTCATGCCTCCACCCACGCTGCGGGGGTGGTGGTGACACCCATGGCCCTGGAAAACTATCTGCCTCTTTATACCGATCCCAAGTCAGGCGCCCAGGTCACCCAGTACTCCATGGGCAATGTCGAAACCATCGGTCTGGTCAAATTCGACTTTCTCGGCCTCAAAACCCTTACCGTTATCAACAACGCCATTCGCCTGATCCGCGAGGGCGGAAAGCCCGATTTCGATCTGCGCCTCATCCCCGACGATGACGAGGCCACTTTCCAGCTGCTCTCCGCGGGCGAAACCACGGGGGTTTTTCAGCTTGAATCCTCGGGCATGAAAGAACTTCTGGTCAAACTGAAGCCCAACTGCTTCGAGGATATCATTGCCCTGGTCGCCCTCTATCGTCCGGGCCCTCTCGGTTCGGGAATGGTTGAGGATTTCATCCAGCGTAAGCACGGTCGCAAAAAAATCACCTACGAATTTAAGCAGTTGGAGTCGGTCCTCAAGGATACCTACGGGGTCATCCTCTACCAGGAGCAGGTCATGCTCGTTTCCCAGATCCTGGCTAATTACAGCCTGGGCGGGGCCGATATCCTGCGCCGGGCCATGGGCAAGAAAAAGCTCGACGTCATGGCCCAGGAACGGGAAAAGTTTCTCAAAGGGGCAGCGGAGAACAAGCTTGATCAAAAAAAGGCGGAAGCAGTTTTCAACCTCATGGAGAAGTTCGCCGAATACGGCTTCAACAAATCCCATTCAGCAGCTTATGCCTTGATTGCCTACCAGACTGCCTACCTCAAAGCACATTATCCGGTTGAATTCATGGCAGCCCTCTTGACCGAGGACATGGAATTCACCGACAAGGTCATCAAGAATATCAGCGAACTGAGAAGCATGGGGATCGAAATTCTGCCGCCTGCTATCAACCAGTCGAGCAGCAGTTTTACGGTTCATGAAAATGCCATCCGTTTCGGTTTGGGGGCGGTCAAAGGGGTCGGGCTCGCGGCCCTCGATTCCATTATTGAGGTCCGAAAAGAAAAACCTTTTGAGTCACTCTATGATTTCTGCGAGCGGGTCGATTCCCGCAAGGTCAACAAAAAGGTCATCGAAGCCCTGATCAAATGCGGTGCCTTCGATTCGCTGCCCGGCCACCGGTCGCAACTTCTGGCGGGGTTGGAGGATGCTATGGAGGTGGGCAATAAGATCCAGCGTGAGCGCGAGCAAGGGCAGGAGTCACTGTTTGAAACGGCCGAAATTATTTCCAGCAACGGCCATGGTTATCAGCAGTTGCCTGAGCTGGAAGAGTGGCCCGAAAAGATTCGCCTTGGATTCGAGAAAGAGGCCCTGGGTTTTTACATCACCGGCCACCCCATGGCCGGTTTCGAAGCCACCGTCAAACGTTTTGCTTCCTGCGATGCGGTGGGGCTGGCCGAGCGCAAAGACCGCGAAGCGGTTGCGGTCTGCGGCATTGTGGCATCTATCAAGGAGTTGACCACCAAAAAAGGGGACCGCATGGCTTTTGTTTCCCTTGAAGATCTCAGTGGTTGTATCGAGGTGGTGATTTTCCCGGAGGTTTACCAGGCGGGGTTTGATGTGCTGCACGGCGAAGATCCGTTGCTGGTGCGCGGCAACCTCGATGTCGGGGAGGAGAACCGCAAATTGATTGCCACCGAGGTTGCGGCCCTGGCCGACTATCAGCTGCGCCAAACCAGGCGGGTTCACTTCCGGTTGTCAGCGCCGACGGTGGACGAGCAGCTGTTGGACGGCCTGCACAGCATCGTTCGCGACAATCCGGGTGACTGTGAGGCCATGATCCACGTGGTTATTCCCAACCGCAGCGAGGCGGTAATCAGACTTCCGAAAAGCCTCAATGTTGCCGCCTGTGACGCGATCATGAAAGACACGGAGAAGCTTTTCGGTTATAATGTGACCACTTTCGAGTAAGCAGTTTTAAGTTTAAGGTGTTAAGTTTTAAATTGTTTTACTAAACACCTAACACTTAATACTTAGCACTTGTAACTGTCTTTTTAATGGAGGGCCTAATGCAGCCTTATCTGGATTTTGAGAAACCGCTGATCGAGCTGGAGACGAAGATCCGCGAGCTGAAGCAGTATTCCACCACAGATACTTCTTTTTCCTCCGAGATTGAAAAACTCGAGAAAAAAGCGGAGAAGCTGCACAAAGAGATCTTTTCCAAGCTGTCGCGCTGGCAGCGCACTCAACTGGCCAGGGTGCCGGGACGGCCCTTCACCCTTGAATATGTGAATTACATTTTTACCGACTGGTTCGAGATGCATGGCGATCGCCTCTATCGTGATGACCCCGCCATTGTCTGCGGTTTTGCCCGCCTGGAAGGCGAACCCTGTGCGATTATCGGTCACCAGAAAGGCCGGGATACCAAAGAAAAGGTCTACCGCAACTTCGGCATGCCACATCCCGAAGGCTATCGCAAGGCCCTGCGGATCATGAAGATGGCAGAAGAATTTGAACTGCCGATATTCACCTTTGTGGATACCCCCGGTGCTTTTCCCGGCATCGGTGCTGAGGAGCGGGGCCAGGCCGAGGCCATTGCCCGCAACCTGCGGGAGATGGCCGGTTTGAAAGTGCCGGTGATTACGACAGTAACAGGCGAAGGCGGCTCGGGCGGTGCGCTGGCCA
The DNA here is from genome assembly GCA_016934985.1 of Deltaproteobacteria bacterium. Lineage (GTDB taxonomy): Bacteria > Desulfobacterota > Desulfuromonadia > Desulfuromonadales > JAAYDE01 > JAFGRU01. Next base: position 10,989 of record JAFGRU010000036.1, on the reverse strand, counting down.
TTGCCGTCGCCAACCGGGTTCTAATGATGGAATACTCCATCTATTCGGTAATTTCCCCGGAAGGGTGCGCAGCCATCCTGTGGGGAGACGGGGGTATGGCGCCCCAGGCAGCCGAGGCTCTCAAGTTGACGGCCCAGGATATCGATGCTTTGGGGGATGTCATTGATGACGTGATTCCCGAACCTTCGGGCGGTGCCCATAATGATCCCGAAGCGGCAGCTAAGAATGTCAAAGAGTATCTGCTCAAAAACCTGAACGAGCTTAAATACCTTTCTCCCGATGAGCTCGTTGAGCACCGCTACCAGAAGTTCCGGGCCATGACCCGGATTCAGGAATGAACTGATTGAGCGGTTCCGCAATCCACCTGCTTGGCAGGTGGGACGAGAGAGGGTATGCTGTTAAAGACGGCTATTCTCACATTTATTTCAGCAGTTTAAAGACCGGGGTTGCGCCCCGTACGACGCCTTACTCTTTTTGCTTGTCCAAATAGAGTAAGCAGAAAAAGGACACCCCGCAACTTGCCCTTCGGGTATCCTTCGCTTCAGGGCCATTTTAAAGACGGTCAGAAACTCGCAAAAAACGCTCAAACAGTCTGCCCGTCAGATTTTAAAATGATCCTTGCGTTCCGGCTGCGTTGCAAGGGGACAAAAACTTAAAACCAGACCTCAAGTCCCCTGCTGTTGTTTTAGTAATCTTTGACTCAAAACGGCAGGGAAATTGAATATATTAAAGGGCATGAAACAGGCGATAAAAATTTACAGAATCCTCGGCGTTCTGCTGGCAGTTTTGCTGGTTGCATCCTGCGCTCCGTCCAGCCATGTCATTGATACCCCCGAAACCAAGGGGCGAAAATACTGGGAGAAGCCCTATGTTGTGGCGGGGCAGCGTTATGATCCTCTCCTTGACTGCCAGGAGTTTACGGAAGAGGGGATGGCAAGCTGGTACGGGCGGGATTTTCACGGCCGCAAAACCAGCAACGGCGAAATTTATAATATGCACGCCATGACGGCGGCTCATAAGACCCTTCCCCTGGGTGTTTTCGTCCGGGTTAAAAACCTTCGCAACGGCAAGGAAGCGGTGGTGCGCGTCAACGATAGGGGCCCATTTGTCAAGGGCCGCATCATTGATCTGTCTTACTCCGCAGCTAAAAAAATCGGTATCGTCGGGCCGGGAACTGCCCCTGTCCGTATCGAGATGCTCGGTGTCCCAACAACCGAGCCGGCGACCCAAAAAGTGGCCTATCAGGCTCCGCCTCCCACCAAAAAAATTGACAGTTTTGCGGTTCAGGTCGCCGCTTTTGCCGCCCCCGAGAATGCCCGCTATTTTGCCGACCGGGTTAAACCTCAATTCGGCCCGGCCAGTATCCAGACCATCGAAGTGGACGGCAAGACGTTCTACCGCGTCTGTGTCGGCAGCTATCCCGACCTGGAATCGGCAGAAAAAGCCCGCCTCCGCATCCAGCACAACGGTTTTCCCCACAGCTTTGTCGTGGCCTACGATTAGTTCCTGCCGGTTTCCCTTTTGCCGTAGATTTATTCCTTGATCTGATAGACCCAAATACCTGCCTTTGGCGCCGGATAAACCATGCCTGTTTTTCACGCTAACCTTTCCAACGCGACCTTCCTGTTAGCCACATTCATGCCCTTGTTTCCTGGTTATTCCTTTTGGTAGTCAGGCCTCCCGAGCCTTGTGACATCCTGCTACGCTTTCCAGTGAAGCTGTTCGAGCTTTGAGAATGACCCTCGAAACCTCGATTGGCTTTTTCCAACTTAGTCGGCCATGCGCATAAAAAAAACTTCAAACTGCTGCTTGTTGAAAATGGATTGGCGAAGTTGCGGAGGAAAACCGAAAACTGCAAATCTCAAAAACGTGCCTTCCCTGTCCAAACGACGGATAATTTATTTTTTTCATTAAAAAAAATTTGACGAATCCCCAATATTGGAATTAAATAATGCGGCATTTTAGGACGCTACAACCTGTTCTGGCGGGATGAAAAAGGAGGGGGAAGTCATGCTGAAACAATCGGAGCCCAAACACGGAAACCACTCGAGAGCCGGGGGCCTTTGGGCCGCGCTGGCCGCCGGGCTGCTGCTGGCGGTGATGGTCTCCGGAGCTGCCGCCGCCGACATCGTGCGGACCTTTACCGCGCTTTCTTATCCGCAACAGGTTTATGGCATCGACGCCACCAGCGAGCCCTCCCCCTTTGTGAATACCGACAACTATTTCGTCACCGCCTCGGGGGACGACTCGGGAACCATCCCCCATGTTAACTTTTTTGCCATGGGGATTTTCTCGGATGGCGGCGGACCGGCCGTCATCAATGACGGCGATATCGACCTGACCGCCACCGGCGGCACAACCTCCACCAGTTCCAGCCTCACTCACTACGCTGATGTCTCGGCCTACGGCATCTTCTCCCACGACGGTGTCTTCAACAGCGGCGCCATCTCCGTGAGCGCCATCGGCGGGACCGCCACCAACACAACGGGCGGTTCCATGGCCAAGGCCTGGGCCTACGGCATCCGGGCATGGGCCCCCGTCACCAACCTTGGCGCCATCACGGTCAGCGCCGCCGGCGGCACGACCAATGACGCCGGGGGTCAACAGGCCTGGGCTCAAGCTTACGGCATCGAGGCAGACGGTGATGTCACCAACCTTGGCGCCATCACCGTCACCGCCAGGGGCGGCAGGGCCAACGGCGCCACCGCTGATGCTTACGCCTACGGCATCTACTATAACGAGGATCCCCCCGTCGCTCTGACCAACAGCGGCCCCATCACCGTAACCGCCGCCGGCGCCAATGCCAACGCCTACGGCATCTATATCAGTGCCCATTTGGGTAATACCGACCTGACCAACAGCGGCGTCATCCGCGCCGTGGCCGCCACCAATGCCTACGAGGTCTACGTGTATCAGGGACCCGTCAGGCTGGTCGATACCTACAACCTCAACCTTGACGGCGACCCGGCCATCGGCATGATCTACGTCAGTAACGCCGCCTCCCTCGACCTCAACAACGCGGCCCTGACCCTGAGCAGCGTCGGCGACGATTTTCAATGGAACACCGAATACCGCATCTTCGCCGGACCCGGCCCTATCAGCGGCGCTTTCAGCTCGGTCTCGGTGCTCAACCCCAACGTCGCCGTCACCTACCACGACGGCCCCCTGGCCAATCCCTCGGACGACACTGTCTCCCTGGCCTACCGGCCCATCGGCTCCGCCTTCCTGCAGGGGGCCGAGGCGCTGCAACACACCCTCGCTCTGACCGGCAAACTCGTCAACCAGCGCCTGGTCACGGAATATCTCCAGCCCCGCCTGGCGGCCACCGGAAATCCGGCCCAGAAGTTCTACGCCGCGGCCGGGAACACTGCCAGCGATGCGATCTACGACAACTCCCGGCCCGCCAACGGCTATTTCCTGACCCCTTACTACACTCGCATCGCCCATGACGCTTCGCCCATCGGCTACGACAGCGACGCGGTCGGCTTCGTCACCGGCTATGAACGCCGCGGTGCCCGCCATGTGGCCGGGTTCCATTTGGGCTACGGCCGCAACGAGGTCGATTTCAGCGGCACCGGCTTTGCCGACAACGACGAGGACCAGGATCTCCTGAGCGCCGGCATCCACGCCATGGGGAGTCTCGCCGACTGGACCTGGCGCACCCAAGTGACGGGCTTCTACGCCTGGCACGATTTTACCGGCCGCACCGGCGTCGGCCTCAATGTCGGCGAGAGCGCCGAATACGACAGCTACGGCGTCGCCGCCAACCTGATGGGGGGCTACCCGGTGCAGCTGGGGAACCATCTGCTGCTGCCTGAGGCGGGCCTCGACTACCTCTGGCTCTACCGCGAAAGCTTCACCACCGACGCCGACAATCCGGCCTGGGATCTCCACAGCTCCTCCCTGGACGAGCATCAACTCAGTGCCGTGGCTTCCTTGCGCTGGCTGACCCGCCTCCCGGTCTCCGAATTCATCCTGACCCCGTCGCTGGCCGCCGGGGTGCGCTATCTGCTGACCGACGACGAGATCGACGCCCACCAGTCCATGCCTGGCACCGCCCCCAGCACGGTGAAATCCGAGCAGGACGACATGACCGGCACCGTCGCCGCGTCGCTGCTGATCGGCAAGGGCAGCTTCTCCACCGAACTGGCCTACGCCGGGGAGTACGGCGACGACACCACGGCTCACACCGCCTGGTGGCGGCTCAATTTCCAGTTCTGAGAAGACATAAACAAAGCGGGCATCTTTTTCAGAATCGCTACAAATCCTTTATCTGCAAAGAAGATTTCTACCTGCTCGAACTGGTTCGGTATCGTCAAAACCCTTCAGGTGCTGTCGGTTTATCTCTGGTGCGGACAGGCTGTTCTGTAAGGAAAGATGGACTTAAAAGGGCAGTGCTCGGATGAGGTTCTGAATTGTTTTGGCAAATGTGAGAAAACGGGCCGGGCAGGGTAGGCTGCACTTATTGCAGACGGCGTTTCGGTTGAAGGTCCTGATCCCAACCAGGACCGGGGCTTGAAAAATTGGCTGATGATGCAAATTGGCCGGGAAATAAGAATGATGGGGTCGGACCAAGCTAACTAGTTGATAATGAATAAAATTATCAATAAAACCGGCCTGTTTTTGGTCTTAAATGCCCCATTTTCGCTATGAAATGGTTAGCCCGGATTATTCATGAAGACTTTTGCTGCAACCGTCAATTGCACGCCATCTCAAGCCGTGCTCCCTCCTTGCGCTTCGACGGACTGCAAGTACGCCTGCAGCGCGCGTCGCTGTGCTTGGCTTGATCTGACGCACACTTCACGGTTTCGCGACGAAGCCTCATGAATAACCCGAGCTTAGGAGGCCCAATACCCCGTGCGAATCGATATCTTCTTCCGGGCCATGTCTGGCACATCACACATCGATGCCATAAAAAGAACTTCCTGCTCAAGTTTTCCTTGGTCAGGCAATCTTGGATCTAGTGGCTTTTCGAAGCAAAAAAACGCTTCGGCCTCCGTCTCCTGAATTAGATCGTGACCTCGAACCACGTTCACCTTCTGGTGAAGGATGCCGGAAAAGGGGAAAGCCCCAAAAGTATGCAACTTGTGGGGGGGAAGAGTCTCCCAGAAATATAACCGGCGAAAAAACCGCAAGGGAGCTTTCCGGGAAGACTGCTATTATTCGACAGCCATCGCACACCACATACATTAGAACTTTGGTAATCCCCTTTCCCAGAAAAATTTACCGGAAAAACGAAAAGGGATTTCGGCTTTTAAAAAATCTTTTCTGAAGTCAAAAAATTAATCAGGGTATTGCTTTAGAAACAGGCAAAGAGCATAACTGCAGTAATATAAATTTTTATCCACCAAATGTGTGGGTTATAAACAGGGTTATCCACGCAGCCTGTGGATAACTTTCTTTGTCATTTTCGAATTTTCAAACAGAGTCTTAGTTTTCCTTTGAATGCAGCTCAGGACAACAAACGAAAAAAAAGCCCTTTCCGAAGAAGGGCTTTTTAAATATATAGCAGGAATCCCTCTTTTCAGGAAAAAGGGAATGCTTAGTCGTGTCAGTAGGCTTGGGGTCTTTCCGAACCAATAATCATGTTGTTTTGGTAAACCTTGTGAGGACCAACTACCACCTGGAGTTCTTTTTTTTCCTCTTGGGGTTCTTCCTTAATCTGAAATTCTTCTTTTTGAGCGAGATTGGATTGGGCCATGAATGTCTCCTTTTGTCTATTTATACGGCGATCTGAAATTCCCATAACCCAGGATGAATCGGATACCGTTTTTCAGATAAAATTTCAATTACCGAAAAAAAGAGAGGAAAGTACCCCTCATAAACAAACTGCATTTAAAGATAGATGCAGTTTTATAGCCAATGGTTTTAAAGGATGCAAAGAAAAAAATATTATTTTTTAAAAAGAAAACTTTTCTAATTAGGACTATCAATTAAGCATAAAAAGAACCCGCACCCATGTAGTCGAAGGCGGGCAATCTCCGTTTCTTTCTTGAAATTGTTTTTTGGTGATTGATAAGTAAGATCAGACCATTATGAAGAGAATGTTCCCCCACATGTTACACTATCATCCAATGGCGCGCCTTACGGTCATAGCAAGCTCGGATGTCGAAACGGGTTTCATGAGGATGGAATGAATACCCAGATCGGTCATTTCCTCCGATAGAATGTTTGCGCTGAAGCCGGTGCACACGATTATGGGGATGGTTGGATGAATTTTTCTGATTTCAGCCACAAAAATTTTGCCATCCATTCCCGGCATGGCAAAGTCTGTAAGGACAAGATCGAATTCGTCCGGCCGGGCCCGGAAGCACGCGAGACAATCGAGGGGACTGGTGCTTGCTTCCACACGGTAGCCAAGATTTGAAAGCAGTGTTCTGCCGATTTCGAGGATACTCCCCTCGTCATCAACGAACAGTATTCTCTCTGTCCCCCTTGGCAGCGCCTCAAATCTTTCATGGTCGGGCAGGGAGTTGTGACCGGTGACGGGAAACAGAACCTGAAAGGTCGTTCCAGTCCCCGGTTTACTGTAGACCTTTATGTATCCGCCATGATCCTTGATGATGCCGTGGACCGTGGCCAGGCCCATGCCGGTTCCTTCGCCGGTCTTTTTGGTGGTGAAATAGGGTTCGAAAATTCTGTTCTGAATATCTGCGGGTATTCCATGCCCGTTGTCCGCCACGATCAATTTCAGATATCTGCCCGGAATGATGTCAGGGTCGTCGGAGAAATCTCCCTGACATACCTCAAAAGGCAGCAATTCGACCACGATCTTTCCCCCGTCAGATTGCAAGGCATGGGCGGAATTGGCACATAAGTTCATGACGACCTGTTGAATTTGTATTCGGTTGGCGTGAACAACGCCTCTTTCTACAGCAATATTTTCCTGCATCTCAATAGTGGAAGGGATAGAGGCTTTGAGCAGTTTCAGGGCATCCTTGATGTTATCCCCGAGGTCTATGGGGGCTTTTTCGGAAACGCCCTGGCGACTGAAAGCGAGGATCTGTTGGACCAGCTCTTTGGCCCGGTCGCTGGCCAGGCAGATGTTGCGGATGTATTCCAGAACCTTTTCCTTATTGTTTACCTTAAGTTGGGCAAGCTGGGAATAACCGTATATCGCTGACAGAACGTTGTTGAAATCATGGGCGATGCCGCCGGCCAGGTTGCCTATGGCTTCCATTTTTTGCGCCTGATACAGCGCCTGTTCGATCCGCTTCAAATGGGTAATGTCCTGAACGAAGGCGATGGAAAATTGCTGGCCGTCATAGACGAGCAGATTGGAGGTGATATAGACCGGCAGTTCCGTTCCATCCTTGTGCCGATGAATCGTTTCAAAGCTGTCTCCTTCTCCATCGAGAAATCGCTCCCAGATATCCTTCCAATTATCTGTGGTGGCTAAGGGGTCGATATCGAATATGCTCATGGAGGTCAACTCTTCTTTGCTATACCCCAGGCTCTTTGCCGCCTGGTCGTTCACCCCAAGTATACGGGCATCGGCACCGACCCGAAAAATCCCTACCGACGCTTTTTCGTAGATGAACTGGGTGAGGCGCAGGGAATCCTCCAGTTGGCGCCGTTCGGTAATGTCGACATGGGTGCCGATCATCCGTGAAATCCTGCCGTCCTCATCTCTGCCCATGATTTTGCCACGGGAGTGGACCCAGCGCCAGTCGCCCTGCCTGGTGCGCATGCGGAATTCAGCAGAATACAGATCCTGGGGGTCTTCCAGAAATTTCTGGACGGCTTCTTCCAGCGGCCCCCGGTCCGCAGGATGCAGAAGATCGCGCCAGGTTTCATAGGTGGCGGGGAGCTCTCCGGGCTCATAGCCGAGCATGGTAAACCAGCGAGGGCTGTAGTAGGTTTTGCCGGTGCGCGGATCCATTTCCCAGACCCCGTCTTCCACGGCATCGATGGCTAATTCAAGAAGTTCGTTTTTTTCTTTCAGCAGCTTTTCATTACGTTCTAAGTCCCGAACCCTGTGGAGCAGATCTTGATATGAAAGGTGTTCATCCATCATCCACTTCCTCCACCCATGTTATTTGAATTCCGGTGTCTACATTGGAGATAGCTGAAGCTACGATTCGCAAAAAAAATAAATGGCAGGCAAGTGACCGAAAAAACACATTAAATGGAAACTATAATGAGTCCAGTCAGAGGGCTATGAAAATATTGTCAGAACTCTGAAAAACAAACAAGTCGAGAGGAACAAAACAGGTATGTCAGCCCCTGGAGGGGCTTACATACTCAATTTCACCATTTCGGTCGATGAATTCGGGCCCTACATTTAAAAGGCTGTTTGCTGTAACCCATCCATGGGACTGTAAAGTCTCCAGTATTACATACAATTATTCCGTTTTCAGATATTGGCTCAGGAAATCTTTTTTGAAGGCTTTGAAGCGGTTTTGCTCAATCGCCTCCCGGATTTCCTGCATCATATTGACATAGAAATGTACGTTGTGGATGGCGCCCAGGATGGAGGAGAGGATTTCATTGGCGTTGTAGAGATGGTGCATGTAGGCGCGGGTGAAATTACGGCAGCAGTAGCAACTGCAGGAAGGGTCCACCGGATAGAAATCGCGGCGGAAATTGCGGTTGGTCAGGCGGATTTTCCCCCGCCGGGTGAAAAGGGTGGCGCTGCGGGCATAGCGGGTCGGGATGACGCAGTCGAACATGTCCATGCCGCGTTCCACCGATTCGAGGATGTCCTCGGGGAGTCCTACCCCCATTAGGTAGCGGGGCTTATTATCCGGGAGGAAGGGCTCCGTGTAGTCGACAACCTTTTTCAGCAGTTCCAGCCCTTCACCGACGCTGACGCCGCCGATGGCGTAGCCGGGAAAATCCATGGCGGTCAAGGCATTGGCGCACTGCTCCCGCAGGTCGGGGAAGACGCTGCCCTGAACAATGCCGAAGAGGGATTGGTCGTCCCTTTTGTGGTTTTTGAGGCAGCTTTCGGCCCAGCGCAGGGTTTTCCGTATGGAGCGGGCGGCGTAGTCGTGGCTGGCGGGGAAGGGGATGCACTCGTCGAACGCCATGATGATATCGGCGCCCAAATCGTTCTGAATTGCCATGGATTCGGCCGGACCTATGAAAATTTCCTTGCCGGTGACTTCATTTTTAAAGAACACGCCGTCATCGGTGATATTTTTTTTGGGTATGGAAAAGACCTGGAAGCCGCCACTGTCCGTCAGGATGGAGTGTTCCCAGGCCATGAAAGAATGCAGGCCGCCCGCTTTTGCGACCAAATTTTCCCCGGGTTTGAGGTGCAGGTGATAGGTGTTGGACAGGATAATGCGGGCCCCGGTTTCATGGACCTGCATGGGGGTCATGGCTTTCATGGCGGCATGAGTGCCAACGGGCATGAAAACCGGGGTTTCGATGGTGCTGTGCGGGGTTTTCAGGCGGCCGCGCCTGGCCCGGCACGAGGCATCCTTATTTAGCAGTTTGAATTCGATCATGGCAGAAGCATAGCAGGAGGCGCTCAAAAGCCCAAGCACAATTCGCCGGCAACGTGGCAATCTTGGTTTTTCTTCTCACGAGAAGATTTATGCCGTTTTTGAAATGTCTGGTGAGAAGTTATTCGTTGTTCAGGTGAAAGGTTCACCAATGAGAATGGTAGAACAGATCCATCTTTTTAAAAAACAAATAAAAACATATAAATAAACAGTTGAAAATATTTTTTCCAACAAACATATTGACAAAAATAAAATAGCGTTCTATTTTTTATTTTATAGTCGGTGCGGGTGAAAGTCAGTATCCGGGCTTCCTCACTTGGGAACGAAAACGGCACATTAAAGATTGCTGAATCCTGGTTTTCGTTGTATTCTTTACCAGTTCCAACCTTCAGAATGGTGGTGAGAAACACTGTCTTAACGTTTCCTCATAACCGTTCTATATTTCTCCGGCGAAATTTAACCGGGGACCCTCTTGCCTGAATCCGTGGGATGAGGGCGGGAAAAGGACGTGAGTGCCTGGCCTGAATTAGGGTTTCAAAAATCGGAGGCGCGCCCTTAGGTTCGCCGGTGATTTCTGGAAGGCTTAGGCTGGTCAATGGCTTGCGTTATTTTCCGGTCATAGCTCATGGATACAGGTATCCAGCTTCGCGTTTTAAGAACAGGCTCGGTATTGTTTTTTCTGGCGTGACTTTTCGGTTATCCTTAGTTTTTCATAGTTTGATGCTATTCAATACAGGAAGAGCTTATCATGGTGACTAAACTGCTAAAAAATTCGGTGGGGAGGAAGCTGGTCATGGCCCTGACGGGGTTCTGCATGGCTGGTTTTGTGGTGGTCCATTTGGTCGGGAATACCGCCATCTTCCTTGGGCCCGAGGCCATCAACCTCTATGCGGCCAAACTGAAAAGCCTGGGACCGCTCATCTGGGTTGCCCGGGGAGGGCTTTTGGCTATTCTGGCGGCCCATATTTTCTTCGGGATAACCCTGACCCTCGAAAACAATAAGGCTAAGCCGCAGAATTATGCGGTCAAGAAACGCCAGGCCACGACCCTGTCCTCGGAGACGATGATTTACTCCGGCCTCTTGATATTGGCTTTCGTTGTCTATCACCTGTTGCATTTTACCGTTCGAGTGACTAATCCCGATATTTCCGAAGCCGTTGATGCTTTGGGTCAGCATGACGTCTTTTTCATGGTGGTTTCCAGTTTCCAAATGATCGCCATTTCCTGCATCTACATTGCCGCCATGGTCGTGCTCTTTCTCCACGTCCGGCATGGTATCCACAGTCTTATTCAGACTTTCGGTCTCAATGATGATAAAACCATTCCCCTTTTCAAAAATGCAAGTCTGGGAGTGGCTGCTGTTCTGGCTCTGGGCTTTATTTCCATCCCCCTTCTCATTTATCTGGGAATCGTCAAATTATAGGAGTTGAATCGTGAAATTGGATGCCAAAATTCCTTCCGGGCCGATCGACCAGAAATGGGAAAAACATATTCACGACTCCCGCCTGATCAACCCGGCCAACAAGAGAAAGTTTCG
>JAFGRU010000035.1 GCA_016934985.1 Deltaproteobacteria bacterium | reverse complement strand
GGCGTCAATACCGTCATCGATTGCATACTCCAGCGGGATCGGCGGGCCGATGCCTCTATTCACTTGCTTTGTGGGCATCAATTCCCGAATGTGGCATACCGTCCATCGCAACTTTGGGAAGCTGAAAAAATCAGATTCCGGCTGCATAATCAACTTCTCAGCTGGCGGGGGAAAGCCCTGCATCCAGCCCTGTTTTACGGGGTCGGACTCTTCCACGCTCAAGGGTTTGCCGGTTTGCGCTAAGGTGTGACTCAAAACACCCAGAACCGCTATCACTCCGATAAGCCCTGACAACACAGGTCGATTTACACACAGCATACTGCCACCTTCATCTCTTCTTGGTGCGAACGTTAGGACTGATTGGTCCCCCACGGTGCTTGTCCGTGAAGCCACCGAAGTTCCCCATATCCACTCAAGCGCTTGGTTCGGCGCCTTTTTACTTTCCATAGATGTGTTCAAAAATTACTACATTTACGGTAGATCCAGGGGGCAGGTTATACTAAAGGACTAATCCACTCTTTCTGCCAATCGTTCCAGAGTGGATGAATAGGTGTGAATAGGTGTCAGGTCTACACATTTGACATCATAGTTATTTTGTCAAATATGTAGACCTGACACCCTTGCCTCACCGACACCCTTGCCTCACCCCGAAAGGTCAGATTTAAGGAATAACGTCCGCACACAACTGAATTTTAACATACTTCGCCGCTCCCGATGCTGGTTTCCACAACAATGTCCAACTATGTCGTCAAACCCTGAAAAAACTTGGGAGTATCCCTGTTTTTCTTGTGCTGGGAATTGTAACTTTTCCCTGAAAATGAACCATTTCAGACTTTGAGGTTACAAAATATAAATTTCATTTAAAAAGGAGGGCAGGGAGATGAAAAAGGATTGGATACTAAAAAACGCTTGGGCCATCATGATCCTGGCAGCCGTTTCTTTGGCGCTTTGTGGAATCGGGCACGCCAGGTCATCAGAAGCCAAGTCAAAGGCAGGGGCCAAGCAGATCCTGGCGCCGAAAATCAATAATTCCCCAAACCAGAAGGCTTTGGGGCCTCAACCCGAACCGCCGGATAAACCCTCCCCCGGCGCCAAAAGCCTGGGGCCGCAACCGGAGCCCCCTGACACACCCCAGAAAGGGACAAACCAACTCTCACCCCAGCCCGAACCTCCTGACAGGTTTTAAAAATAGGAAGTGAGCAGGTTTTTCAACTTGCCATCTGAATTTTGGGGAGTGTCCATATTTCCCTTTTTAAAACCTCGTCTTATGACGAAGTTTTTTGTTGTTCGGAAAACACCTTGGAAAAACAGGTTTTTTTATGGCAAGGACAAGATTTTTGACAAAAGGGAAATTCTTATTTTAGAATAATGGGAGTTATTTAATAGTTACAAAAGCATGCTCTTCCCGGTCGGTGTCTGCTTACCCCAGGGCACTTTTCGAAGTGATGTTGACAATGGTTGCTTGCTGCTCTGAATGTTTTCCTTTCCAAGGCTTAGGGGCCATCATGAGAAAATCGTTTTTTCGCGCCTGGTTTTTCATTTTTTTCGTTTTGATATGGTGTTTACCTTCTCCGGTACTGGGGTTGTCCGATCATCTGTCCAACCTGAAAGTGGTCGTCGTAGAATTTTATTTCGATGAGGTCCGCGTTCCTGACCCTCAATCCACATATGGCGGAAGCGTGGGTACCGCCCGTATCCGTGAAACCGCTATTGTGGTCGGGGAGATGAAGGAAAATACGTTTATTGGGAAGTCTGTTTTCACCAAAAATCCTTTCGGCGGCAACAGACAATGGCAGTTCAACGTTCAGCTGACTTTCAGCCCGGACGGGACGAAAATGAAGGATGTCCATATCTCCGGTACGAGCTACAGGGAAAGTAATCTGGACAAGATAACGGCCTCGTATTCTTTTTCCTCTTCGGAATTGAAATATCGAAAGAGTGTTGGTAATAAGGGAAGCATAGGCCCAACCCCGGTATTAGAGAAGTATGGTGTCAATCCTTACGGTAGCTATGATCTATATGGGTTCGAATATCTTCTGAGCACAACAAAAAATGCCGATCCTTCGGACTACCGGGTCAAGAACGGCCAGGTTACCCTGACCAGCAACGAATCGGCTGATTCACGGCAAAAAAACGACAGAAATATCCGTTCGGGAAAAGTCCCCCTTGAACAATTCAAACAATTCACCATATGCGTCCCCTCTGCCACCACAGGCCTCACCCTGGTTGATGAACAGGCCGTGTCGTTTACCCTGGGGGAACAATACCCCGACCTCCCGGAAGACCAGGCCAAGCTGAAATTCAAAATGACCGGTTCCGCCCTGGAGGAGTTGAAAGAGCACCTTGGGACCAAAGCCCTGCCCGATGTTGTTGCGCTGGAAGGTCACTTCAAAGTGAAAATCAGCGGGGGAACTGAAACAAAAACCTACTCAGGGTCCTTCGCCGTACGCCCTTTCGTTCACAACGGGCAGTACAGTTTCAAAAACAGAGAGCTGATTTTCTGGAAGCCCTTGTACGAGATATTCGAGCGTTTCGGGAAAAACCCTTATGATATTCTCAGCGAATATCAGTTTGAGGCATTCAAGGGCAAGGAGATCGGCAATCCCATCCAGGTGACAGTCAGCTTCAAGCCGGTAAAGATGACGGCACTTACCGGCTTCCCGCGAAAGGAAAAGAATATTGCCCTGACGGATTACTCGCCAACCACTGCGAACTTCCATTTTGCGGGAAAAATTGATCTGGCCAGGGAAACCCGGCTGCGGGTCGGCAAGGATAAAGTCGGCTGGGACGATTACGTGGATGTCTCTCTGGTGGCTTTGAAATATGCTACCGGTGCTGAAGGTGTGTTTACCGTCACCAGCGCCGCTATTAATCTTATCAAGGGTGATATAGGGGATGCTCTGTTTGCTTTTGCCCCGCTACCCGTGGAGTTGATCCTCACCGGTCAGACGGCCGGAAGGCTTTCCTCCGGTCATGTGGCCCACACCCTCGAAGCCGCCCGTGAAAGGCTCAAGCAGAAAGGCTTCACCTCATTTTCCAACCCGTCGGATTATCTGGATAATTTTCCATTATGGCTCAACCTGGAACAGCAGCGTTTCGTCATCCTGGATGCCTGCGGATTGGTTCATGACGTGGTGCCGCCGGAGAACCTGCACGCTCCGATGTTCAGCTTTAACATCGGCGAAATGATGCCGGTAATTTTCAATGTCAGTCTTCTTGTCCCCGCAAAAGGTAATGCCAAGCCTGTGTGGATGCACCATAACCCCGGATATAGCAGCATCAACTTGAGAAACAATCCCTATCTGCCCACCCGCATCGCCATAGGAAATATACCGGCCAGCCCGACGCCGGAGGATTTTGTCCGGCTCCACCAATCGGCCGATGAAGGGCTTTCCCTCCAAGTCTTCGCGCAAAATATAAGAACGTCCAAAACCGGCAGCCTGGTACTCTCCAATGCAAAGGGAGAAATGGGCATTGTGGATCTCGGCTGGCGTGACGATGCCCATCCAATTCTGCGCGAGAAACCCTATGCCTGCCTGATTTCGGGGAAACTCCATGTCAAGGATTTCGAAGGCGACATCGGTGTCGCCTTTTTTGAAGAGATCTATACCGACCCCCAGGGGTTGAGCGGGCCGGATGATATGCAGGGCGGATCCGGCGCCCCCAGGAAAGAGATGCTGCGAATCGTTCCGGGGGCCTGGATTCAGCCCCTGGGTACCGAATATGTCGTCGAAAAAAATGACCGGGATAAGACCTGCCAGGTCCGTGTCCTTTCCGGTTCCGTCAATATTGTTGACGCATCAGGGCGGAATAAAAAAACCATAGCCGCCGGACAGCAGGAAACCCTGTCCGCCGCTCCCGGGAACATGTCCCGTTTGTATAAAGATGTTGAGGTACAGACGGTCAAGACAAAAGAAAAGAAAAATCAAGAATTAGCGCAGGAGCGCACAATATCAGCGGCGAAAAATAGACCGAGCGAAATTCCCAGGCCCGAACCAATTGAAAAAAGGCAGGAAACAGAGCCCCAAAAGGGTTCCCTGGGGTTGCAGATCGGCAAGCATGACGGCTATGGCATCAAAATCTATGGTGTCAAGAAGGACTCGCCTGCCGATCACGCCGGGTTGGAAAAAGGCGATCTTATCCTTGAAGTTGAACGGAAACAGTTTTACGGGAGCGGAAAAAAACCGGAGGCCCTGGTTGCATTCCTGAAAACCTTGCCGACTGATAGACCTTCCCGTTTCTATATCAGCAGAAATCAGAAAAGCTTCGAGGTGTGGATAAAAATACCCACTAAAGAAAAAGAAAGTGCAAAACCCAAAACAATTGCCTCCAAGAAACCGGCACCCAAAATACAGAAAAAAGCGCCAGTCAAAACCAAAGCGCCGGTTAAAAGCACCTTTGAGCAGGGCAAGGATTATCTGCGAAACAAGCAATACGACCAGGCGGCTGGCTGCTTCAAGCGGACCATATCGACAAAACCGCAGCAGTCGTACATGTACCTTGGCTGGGCCTCCTTTATGCTCAACCGGGTTGATGATGCCTATCGCTACAGTAAAAAAGCTTATCAAATGGATGAAAAATCGGCCTTGTCGCTTTATTTTCTTGCTGTCAGCGCCGACAGGAAAAATCTTAAAAAAGAGGCCCGCAGGTATTATCACAGGTACCTTGACATGAATTATAAGAACAAGGCAATGAATGCGCGGGCCCAGGAGCGGGTTGATAAATTGGATAATGAATATGGGCGGAGTTTGGGTGGAAAACTCGGGAAAGGTATTTTTTCGATATTAAAGGAAACCACCAAATAAGCGTTTTTTATAGGGTAAAGCAGATGGCCAAGCAACCAGGAGGGTCAAATCCTCATCGTTGACAAACTGAATGTCGACAATGGAGATTTAACCATCCACCTGTTTCCTTTTCGAGAAGCGCGCCAAGGGAATCGCTCCGGTTTATTTTGTGGTTATGCCTTCTTAGTGAAAATTTCTATAGATTTGACCCCGTAACCGTTAAAAACCGTGGTATCGAGTTCGCGTGGTTTCAAAAGCAGAGGCATAGTTTTGTCACGCTTAATTTGCTGCAAAGCATCGCCTACTAAAATAATAGTTGCTCTAATTGAAAATTGGTTCTTGAAAGCATCAAGCGCTTGGTCGTTGATGACTGCGAAAGCGTCATGGCTTAGAAATAGGTCAACATAAACTGGTTCAAGCTCATGATTGACACCATTTATTTCGAAAGATTCTGGTATAACGCCAGCTTTGATTTTAGCCACGCCACAAAGTTTTCCTACCCCGCCCATAAAATTTGCTCTTTCCTCTTCAATACTTTCTGGGTTGGGTGGAGAATGAATTTCGAGGCAGACTGTTTTTTGATGAAATAAAGAATCATGCTTAAAATAATAAGCATCGTACCATTTATCATCGATTTGCCCCGTGAGTTTCAAATGCCTTGAAAGCCCTATTTTCGCGTCGTAGGTAGTTGTTATTCCTTTGTAATGATATAGATTCATTACCAATTCACATTCTTTTTCAGATGTCATATTTTCACTCATATAGTTCAATGTCGTTGGTATAGCATAGCGTTGATAGATGGAAAATTTCCATGATATCACCCTTATACCTGGAAAAATTTTCTATCTATTGTGATATTCCCCTGTAAAAACGGAAAAAAAATTCCATTTTTTTAAGGGAAAAAATATCTCCATCTATTGAAATATCAGGGCAAAAAAGTGGAAAATTTTACTCTTGATTTCCCATCTATTTCAATACCCTCCCCTTTACTGCCAAAACCCTGTTCAGACAGTCCGGAAACAGCCAGCCAAGCTAACCCTTCTATTTCTGAAACACCGGCGTTATAATCATACTATTAATTAAAAATAATAATGTCCAATAAAAATCACTCCCCCTGACAAATACGGAAAAAAACTTGCATTTACCAGCAGGGTCATCAATTCGCTTCTCATCATAAAAGAAGGAGATGGCTCATGAATTTTTTCAAACCATGTCGTGGCGGATGCGGCCGCTGGGTGAGAAAGGCTGGGATTTCAATAACCTCGGAATTATGCAGTGAGTGTCAGGAGAAAATGAGGCAGGAATTTTTCCAGGCCATTCGCGCCAGGCACCAGCTCCCGATCGAATGTAAATAACCGGTTCAGCGCGCAGGCTGGTCGATTAGTCAGCACCTTGTGCCTGTTTAGTTAAAAAAGAGTCAGGAATTCTTTCCTGGCTCTTTTTTTGATGGTGGAAAATCAATTTGAAGCGCTTTCCAGGACTTCTCGAACTTTGCTGGCCAGATCGTTCCTGAAAAACGGTTTCGGAAGAAAATACGCGCCCTGTTCGAGGAGACCCCGGTGGGCGATAACGTCCGCCGTATATCCTGATATGTACAGAGTTTTGAGATGGGGCCAGGCAGCCGACAGACGCTGAGACAATTCCTTGCCGTTCATTTCAGGCATGATGACATCGGTAATCAGAAGCTCAATCCCCTGGCCTTTTTCCTCGGCAATTCGCAGAGCAACATCCGGGCTGTTGGCCGCAATGACATTGTAGCCAAGATTCTGCAGGAGCCCCTCGCTGACTCGCAGGACCATGGGATCATCTTCCACCAGCAGAATCGTTTCGTTCCCGCCTTTGACGTCAAGGGGCTCATCCTCCGTGGTCTGCACCGTTTCCTCCGTTTCATGGCAAGGCAGAAAAATCTTGAAAGTTGAACCCAGGTTCGGTTCGCTGTAGACATTGATGCAACCCTTGTTTTGCTTGACGATGCCATACACCGTGGCCAGCCCCAGGCCGGTACCGGAGCCGACACTTTTGGTGGTGTAGAAAGGCTCGAAGAGGTGTGACAGGGTTTCCTCATCCATGCCGTGGCCATCGTCGCTGACACTTATCATGACATAAGCCCCCGGCTCAAGCTCCACCTGGGTGCGGCAATAAGCCCCATCCAAAAAAACGTTTTTGGTCTCAATGACAATTCGTCCCTTCCCCGAAATGGCGTCCCGGGCATTGACCAGCAGATTAGCCAGGATCTGGTCAACCTGGGCCGGATCGATATTGACAGGCAGAAGACCCGCATCCGGTTTCCACACCACCTTAATATCCTCGCCTATGAGACGGCCCAGCATCTTCAGCATCCCCGCCAAAGTATCATTGAGATCGAGCACCTTGGGGTTAATGGCCTGCCTGCGGCCGAAAGCCAACAACTGGCGGGCCAGTTCCGTGGAACATTGAGCGGCCATCTGAACCTGGCGAAGATCGCCAATGACGGGGGAGGAAGGCTCCAGCTTGTCCATAGCCAATTCCGAATGGCCGAGAATAACATTGAGCATATTGTTGAAATCATGGGCCACGCCGCCGGCCAGACGCCCCACGGATTCCATCTTTTGCGCCTGGAGCAGTTGCGCCTGGAGTTTTTGCCGCTCCTCCTGGCCCTGTTTCCAGTCGCTGATGTCGTGAACGGCACCAACGGTGCGAACCCAATGGCGTCTTTCTCCCTTCCCGGAAAAAAACGCCTGCGTCTGGATAGTGGTGAAAAACAGCGAACCGTCAGTTTTTAAAAAGCGTATTTCTACATCAAAAATATTATCGTTAAGCGTGTCACGCGCCTCGAGAATGAGTGCCTCAACCTTTTCACGATCATCCGGATGGGTGCGCTTAAGCAGATCATCGAGAGCAAGGGGCTCGTCCGAAGCCCAGCCGAAGATGGCACGCATCTCGGGGGAAGCAAAAAAACGCTCGGTCAGGTGTTCGTAATCAAAAATGCCGATATGGGCAACTCTCACTGCCTGCCTCAAGCGCTCTTCACTCTCACGCAGAGCATGAACCGCCCGCCTCTCTTCGCTGAGGTCGCGCACATAGGCACAAGAGTATTTTTTGCCGTCGAAAGCCAGGTAGTTGGCCGTCACCTCTACGGGGAAAAGGCTGCCGTTCTTGCGTTGATGGAGAGCCTCGTAGGAATGAATGCGGGCCTTTGTCAGATGGCTCCAAATGCCGGACCAGTCTTCCGGGAAAATTTCCGGATTGATATCATGGAGAGACATGTTCAAGAGCTCATCCCTGGAATAATCAAGGGAGGTACATGCCTTCTTATTGACATAGATAATGCGGCCCACGCTGTTCAACCAGATGCAGGCGAAAGAGGCCTCTTCAATGGCAAATTGAGCCAGTTTCAGACTGTGTTCCGCGTCTTTCTGCTCGGTAAGGTCGGTTGTAATACCGAGAACTTCCCGGACCCCGCCCTCTTCATTGAGCAGAGGGACACAGGTGATTCTCAGCTTTTTCAGTTGACCGCCCGGCAGCATCAGGTCGGTTTCCAGAGATTTTACTGAACGTTCCTCAAGAGCAGCTTTCAGTTCCGGAATATATACCTGATAAACTCCCGGGGGCCAGATTTCATCGTCACGCTTACCGATAAAATCCTCGGGATTCATCCCCGTTAGTCTGCGGGTAGCTTCATTGATGTAGCGTATTTTCAAATCCGGGCCATAAATGACGATCACATCGGGAATATTTTCCAAAGCCTGCCTGAAACGCTCTTCACTTTCATGCAGCGCCTGTTGAGCCCTGTCGCCTGCCCTGACATCCCGAGCCAGAACCAGTTCAGCCTTGCGGCCCCCGTAAGCCAGGGAATGACTGGTGATCTCAACATCAATGAGACTCCCATCCTTCAGGCGATGACGGCACAGGCCGGCCCTTTCAAGGCGGCCGAAAATTTTGGCGCTGTTCTCATCCGGACGGGGGAGCTTTTTCGAAGAGAAGATATCGGCCACGGTCATACCGAAAAACTCCTCGCGGCTGTAACCGTACTTTTCAACCGCGGCGTCATTAACGGCCAGAAACTTCAGGGTCTCCAGATCATAAACCCACAAAGGATGGGGATTGATTTCAAAAAGCAGGCGGAACCCCTCGTTGGGTTCAAAATGCTCACCCGAATTTTTCGAAACAGAATTCTTGGCTTTTTTCATAAACTCCCCGCTCCCGCAGCGGAGCAATCGGCATCTCGGACCCAACACGGAAAAGGTCTTGCCTCTGGGCCAAAACTTTAATAATTTCAAACTGATGGATTGGATATAATGTCGAAATGCTTCAGCAAAAAAGCGGAATGTTTATACCCGTTTGAACTTTCCCAAAAGAATGAGCCCGGGTTATTCATGACGCCTTGTCGCGAAACCGTTGAGAGGGTACATAAACCTGAAAATGCACCTCTGACCCGGCCGTCGCCTGAGTAATCTAATCAGCAAGAAAACATGCTCCTTTTAAATTGCTATCATTCAAACCCCCTATCGTCAAGTGCATCAAAAAAAACCGCCCGCTTTCCAAAAAAAGGAAAGCGGGCGGTTTGCAACCTGTTACTGGCAAAAAAACAGGACTTTTTCTAAAGAATTTTTCTTTTTTAATAATGCATATATTTTTTAAACACTATCTTTGGCGCCGTACTCAACCAGCATTTTGACCATCTGATCATTGCCCTGCTTTTTGGCCGCCATCAGCGGAGTGTAGTCCACTCCTTCCATGTTGGCCTTGACGTTGACGTTCGCCCCGGCTTCCAGCAGCAATCTGGTAACCTCGGTATGTCCCTGGGTCACCGTTGCCAGAAGGGAGGTGACGCCGTCTTTTTTACCTGCAGCATTGACATCGGCGCCGGCGTTCAGAAGCATTCTGACGATCTCGGCATTGCCTTTGGTCGAAGCAACCAGCAGGGGGGTAAGACCATGCTGCGTACTGACAGAGTTGACCTTGGCTCCTGCATCGAGAAGCAACTGGACGATCTTCGTATGACCGTTCATGGAACTTACCAGGAGAGCGCTGGCTCCATGTTTCTTTTCCCGCGCATTGACGTCCGCCCCCGCTTTGAGGAGCAACCTGGCTGCCTGTTCATGTCCCTGCCGGCAGGCAACCCATAACGGAGCAGCCCCACTGGTTTTATCCTGAATATTGACGTCAGCTCCGGCTTTAAGAAGAATTTTCAGAATCCGGCTGTTGCCTTGGGTCGCGGCGACCAGCAAAGGAGTTGCCCCATGTTTATTGCTGGCGATATTGACATCGGCTCCGGCCTCGACCAGGACCCTGACAATTTCGGAATAACCTCTATAGGTCGCCACCAGCAGGGGAGTTACACCGAACTTGTTCTTAACGTTGACATCCGCCCCGGCCTTGATCAGTTCCTGAACCTGGCCCACGGACCTGGCTTCCAGATTTTCGGATAAAACCCTCAGGTAGAGGGTCGCTTCATCGGACTGATTGCGCGCGTTTGCAACTCCGGAATTGAAACAGAGAAAGGTCAAAGCCAAAACAAATAGATACAAAAATAGATAACTCGTCCTTTTTACCACCATCGATCTTTCCTTTCCAGTGGCGAGCCCCTTGGTCTTGCCGGGTTTTTTCGCCTGAATAATTGAACGAAACAGTCTTTGGAGAAGGGCTGTTTCAGGAAACCTGCCAAATTTCTCCAAAAACAAAAAAATTAATCTTTTTCAATGCTTTAGACCCCGGTTGCAAATGCCGTAAGCAGGCCAACAGGCGCATTTCCAGAGACCGGTCAAAAAAAGCCCCGGGCTCAAAAGTCCGGGGCTTGAATTTTTCACAACCTGCCGATATCCAACCCAATCAGGTTGACGTTCAATCCTCCGTCAATAAATCGTCACGTTTGATACAGCTACCTGGAGTTCACCCAATATCTTCAATCCTTTCAGCTCATTACCAAATATCTATCCCGCCGGCAGAAAATCTATGGGATAAAGAATGGTTAGCTCCGGGACGCCTTCTTTTTTCCCGAAATGGAAGCGCTTGACCCGGTCGACGATCTTTTTAACCAATTCTTTCGAATCCAGATCCGTTGATTCCATTCGGCACATGGAAACAACCCCGCTCGGCTCGATGGTCAGTTTCAGCAGCAGCTTCCCGCGCAAGGTCGGATTTTTCCGCAGCTCCCGGTTGTAAATCCGGTAGAGGGCCGCCTTGTAGCGGTCGAAAACGATCTGAATTTCCTCGTCGGTGCGGCCCGCGCCGAGACCGTCACTCAACGGACGTCCGGCTTCCTCGGCCAATCCGGCCATGGCACTTTCCACTTTTCCCGTTCCCAGTCCGGCAATCTGGCTGGCGTTGCCGTAACCGGTAGCACCGCCTTTGCCGTAACCGGCGCCGCCACCCTTACCGCCGGTGCCGATATTGCGGCTCACCCCGAAGTTGCCAATACCCTGGCTGCCGCCTCCTTCGGCCTGCATGGCGACAAGGGAACGCCGTGCTTGGGCCTGACCGGGGATTTTAGAATCCGGTTTTCTGAGGCGCGCTTCGTTGCCAAGTCTGGCAACGGGAACTTCGTCCATAAGATCGGAGAAGCTGCTCTTGAACGCCAGCACACCGACGTTCCTGACTTTTCCACCCCCGCCCTTCATGCCACCGCCGCCTTTGCGTTCCCGAGATGGAGCCTTGGCTTTGCTCTTGGCTTTCTTGGCGGCTTTTTTCTTTTCAGCCGCTTTCTCAGGCTTGGTGGTTTTCGGAGTCTCGGTCTCGACCGGCTCCTCTACCGTTTCAGGTTGAGTTACCGGCGGGGGTGGCGGCATGACCGGTTCTTCCCTGACCAGCATGGCCAGACGCTCGGGAATCTCGACTACCGTTTTCGTGCGATCGGGAATAGGAACGGTCACCAGGTGAACGATTACACTGAGGGCCATGCTCCAGAACAGGGAAATCAGCAGAGCCCGCCGGAACCGCTTCTCGGATTCCTGCTCCCGCGACCAGGGCATGAGCACCGGCCGGAAAAAGATCGGCGCCATTTCCCTTTCGATGACAAACTCATCCTGACGCCGCTCTTCACGGGCATGGGCCTGGCGAATTTCATCGAAAAGGAAATCGAGTTCGTCGTTTTGCTCATCGATCTGTTTCTGGAGATTTTCCTGGCGATTCCGGATTCCACTGGTTTGTTCCTCAAAAGCGGCGATGCGATCCCGCAAGCGCTTCTTGTGGCCTTCACCGTCAGACTTGCCCCAAAACAGGCTGTCGCCGCCGACTGCTCCCAGTCGGTCAAGCACATCGCAGGCTTCTGCCAGAACGTCGAACCGCTGCTTGTCTATGGCAAAAGATTCATACTCCGACTCTAAAGCCCGCAATTCGCCGTCCAGCTTCACAATCAAGTTCTGAACTTGCTCGACCCGCGCGTTCAGAGACCCCAATTCCTGAGATAATGTTGAAGTTTCCACGGAATTTCCAATCAGGTTTGCGAGGCCTTCTGGATGACGGCCAGGGAAATCCTGCCGTATCCGGCGCTCGTACAGGTTGACATTATCTTTTTCAAAACCCGGAAGGGGATGGTCTTATCCGCCAGCACCGTGACTTCCTTGCTTTGGACCATCGCTTTCGTACTAACTCCGATAATGTTTTTTTCCAAGAGTTTCAAACGCTCGCGGATCTCCGGAACCCCCTGTTTTTCGGACGCCAACAGCTCCGGAGTGCCGATAACGATTTCGCCCTGCATCAGGACAGACTCCGGACTGACCAGGATGACCACCGTTTCACGCGGTTTTGTCTCGACGATGGAATCCGGCAGTTTTATCTGTTTGGGCGTCGTCAGTACTTCACTCGAAGATGAGTTGGCCAACAGGAAAAACACCAGAATGGTAAACACATCCATCAGCGAAGTCAGGTTGAGCCCCACGACCTTTTTGCGGCTTCGTTCCATGCGTCTGATGCGTCTGCTTGCTCTCATGGCGCGTCTCCTATGGATATCAGGGGGAAGAGTTCGAGCCTGGCCACCTCTTCGCTGCCCTCCTCCTTCAATTCGGTTTCCCGCACCCTGTCCATAACCTCGATAAGCGTTTCGTACGAAATATCCGGTTCCACAAGCACGGTGGCATCCGTCTTTTCCGGGTAATCCTTTTTCAGGCGCATGAGCATCTCGGTCAATTGTTCGAAGTCGTAGGCCTCATCCTTTTTAGGCATTGCGGCAACCACGGCAGCTCCGTTGGAGAGTTCCAGTCCGGCATTGCGCACGACCACCTCAATGGTAAAAGCGGGACCGCCTGTTGATGAATTGCCGGCACCGGTCGGAACACTCAATTCGAGTATCGTTACCCTGGAAAATACGGCGCTTATGAGCAAAAACGGGACAAGGACCACCATCAGATTTAGAAACGTGGTGATATCCAGGTCCGGGTTTTCTTTAATACCTCTGCGTCTTCTACTGAGTACTTTTCTCATAATCAGTCCGTCGAGCTCTGGCGTTTAGTGAAATTGGAAATACTGTTAAGGGCCTTGACGGAGGCCATTTCCAGGCTGTCGACGATATGCCCGGTGGTCGACGTCAGTTTGGCGTGGATTAGGAGCAGGGGGATGGCCACCATCAGACCGAATGCCGTGGTATTCATGGCCACCGAAATACTGGCTGAAAGGAGGTCGGCTTTTTCGGCCGGATTGGCGTTGGCAACTGCCGTAAACGCCTCGATCAGACCCATAATGGTACCGAGCAGGCCAAGCAGGGTGGCAATGTTGGACAACAGCCCCACGTACTGGGTCCGTTTCTCCAGCTGGGGGATGATCTCCATCATGCTCTCCTCCATGGCGATCTCGATATCCTCCCGCCGCCTGACAGCCCCCTGGCGCGCCAGGCCCATGGACAGCATCTGGGAAATGGTGGACTTGTCCTTGTCCACCATGTTCCGTGCTTTTTCGAATTCGCCTTTGACCAGCGCCGGTTCCACCTGTGACCAGACTTTGCGGTTCTGACTGCGGGTTCGGGTCAACTGGAACCAACGCTCGGCCGCGATTGATATACCAACCGCAAAGACCAGCAAAATCGGATACATGAACATGCCACCCTTTTGAAAAAATGCGACTACCGAATAAATGACTCCCATTACCTTATCCTCCTGGTTCTGTTTGTTGTACTGACTTCATAAAAGTCGATCTGCCGTTTAAATACCTCTCGGTCCACGGGGACCGCGCCTTTGTCCAACATCATATCGAGGCCGGTTTCTATACCTATTTCCGAACTCTTCCAGGGAACGATATAAAGGGATTTCGGTGCTTCATCGTTGCCCACGATGGACATCCCGGAGAGTTCTTTGGCCTGCCCTTCCCCCTGCCCCTTGCCCTTGCTTTCGGGCG
>JAFGRU010000034.1 GCA_016934985.1 Deltaproteobacteria bacterium | reverse complement strand
TTCCAGGTGGCCTATCCTGTGGTTCCTGATCCGGATTTTCAGCTTTATCACGCTCTTGGTGCCGGAGTAACGCCATTTTCGGTATTTGTGCGCCGCACCAGCTATGGTCAGGCCGGTGTTGTGGCTGGCACCCATACCGGTCTTCATAAAAAGCCGCACCAGCTATTAGCTGAGCTGGGCTCTTTGGTCGATCTCTTCCCGGATGAATTGCGGGCTCGAGGGCCGGGCCAAGGGGCCGTTCCCAAGGGAATTGCCGAGGTTGTTTCTGCTGATGAACTGGAAACCCGCTTGATGCTGGCATTTACCCGCTTCGGCGGTGGAGCGATCTCGGCTTTTCAACCCCTCGAGCTTGCCAGCGGACGCCGGGTTTTCCTGGCCGACACCCTGGGCGGCAAGAAACAGCGGAGGCTCTTTGCCGAAGTTGTTGGCCGCCGCAACATCTGTGATATCTGCCACGATGTCCACTTTTTTTATCTTTTCGACAGCCTTGGCAAGGTGCTCGCTTTTGAGCCTCTGCAACTCAGCAAAATGGGGAATAAACCCTGGTCCCGGGAAGATGTCAGAAAAATGAGAGAAAGACTGGTCGGAATCGATCTGGCTGAGCTTCAAACCTTTGATGCCGGGGTCGATGCCGTTACTTCAGCCACCATTACTTCGGCAGTTATTTTCGATGCAGTCAGCGGGGGCAAAACCCTGATGAGGGAGCTGGCCGAAAAAGGCTATCTAAGCAACTAAGGCTTTCAGGAGGATCCAGTTTTGGGCCGAATCAGGAAAATTGTTGATCTGAGTCATTCTCTCCATGCCGGGATGCCGGTTTTCCCGGGGGACAGGCCACCGCTGTTCAACGAGAACGCCACCATTGCCGGAAAAGGGTTCCGCGATCTGGAGATGACTTTCGGGAGTCATATCGGCACGCATGTCGATGCTCCGGCGCATGTTTTTCAGGAGGGCAGATTTCTTGGGCAGATGGCGCTCAACTCATTCATCGGAGCTGCCTGCTGTCTTGACCTGACGTCACTGACCCGGCGGCGCATCGAGCCCCGGGACCTGAGCCCTTTCCGGGATCTGATCATGGAAAACGAATTTGTCCTTCTCCACACCGCCTGGAGTTGCTGCTGGGGAAGTGATGAATATTATCGGGATTATCCCATTCTCTCTTGCGAAGCTGCCACCTGGCTGGCGGCCTTCCCCCTCAAAGGGATCGGTATTGATGCTCCGTCACCGGACCGCGCCGATGACATCGGCTTGCCTGTTCATCGGGTTCTACTGGACCATAATATTTGCCTGGTGGAAAATTTGACCGGTCTTGATGGCTTACCCGGCGACGGTTTTTTCTTCTCGTGCCTGCCTTTAAAGATCGCTCAAGGGAATGGGAGCCCGGTTCGGGCTGCCGCCATTGTTTTTGAGTAGCTATTCATGATTCAGCAAAATTTATGGTGATTTGGGATGATTTCCACATGCGGAGGAATTTATGCTTGCTGATTTTGGTGTCCTTAGAGGGAAGGTCCGGCAGGGCGAGGAGGAAAGACATGATGCCTGGAGTCCTCATTTTCAATTGACCGTTCTTGCCGCGAATCACCAGTGGCGCGTGCCTGTCAATATCAAATCGACCAAAGAGCCCTACAACATTCTCTTTCATGTCGAGAACGATTTTCACCATCCGATCCTCGAAGACCTGATGGAACTGCCGGAGGGATTCTTCCGGAAAAAAGAAATGTCTCAACTGGGAATCGATTATCTGCGCAGTGAGCTTTTTGATTTGAAGAAACTCAAGCCGGTGCCTTTTGATCAGCCTGGAGATCTCAACGACTTGTTTGATTTTTTCAGCCTTCTGGTAGGGAAGGCACGTCGGGAAAATGCTGAAATCTATGTTTTCGGCGACAAGATCGAGGGAAAGGAGATGCTCCACGATGTCCACATGAATCAGGGGAATGATGGCTATTTCGAGAAGTTCAACGGCTCATTCCAGGACGGTGCCCTCTTTTTCCGTTTTAACCATTCCTGGGCCGGCGTTTTTCTGGCTTTCCAGACCCAGAGCATTCCCACCGACCGGGATGGCTCTCCTTTCCCTTTTTCCAGACCTGTCCTCCAGGCTGACTTCTGTCTTTCCCAGCCGGTAGCGCAGGTCGGGGAAGGTGATATCATCCTTTTCGGCGCCCTGGTTAATCCGCAGGGGAAGGATTTCGGGGCCGAGGTCGTTTACCTTTTCAACAGGTCTTCAACCACCGTTTCCCTCGACGGTTGGAAAATCGAGGATCGGGACGGCAGAATTCTTTGCCTCGATAATTTCACCATCGAGGGACAAAATATCTGTGTTTTGCCTCTGGACGGAAAAGGCCTGCAACTCCCAAACAAGGGAGGAGTTCTTTCCCTGATCACGCCCCGTGGTATCAAATGCCACGGAGTATCCTATACCGCTGCTGAAGTACAAAAGGGCAAGGTCCTGGTTTTTAATAATATTTGAGATAAAAAAATCTATCTATGCAAAAGGTTTGTCCTTCCGGGAAAGGGAGCTAAAATTGGGAAAGGCGCATCGTTTTTTCGATGCGAATGATTGTTCGTTTCGATAACAATCTTAAAAACCCGATCCTGGGAGGAGATAATGCATTGTCTTCGATGCGGGGAAAAAGCCGAGGGGAAATTCTGTCCACGGTGTGGTTCACCTTTAACCGTGGTTGCAGGGAGGGGTATTAAAAGCTGTGACTGGCATGAAGAAGTCCGTTACGGGGAGCTGATGAAAATTTTTGAAGTCCGTGACCTGATTCGCAGACACGCAGGTCTGTCAAAAGGGGGGATGAGCGCAGGGGCTTTTCTCTGCTTGTGCGACAGGGCCCTGGTTTCTCAGGCGGCCGCTGTCCCTGAAAAGGTTAATGGCGTCGCTCGGTCAATCCTCGAACGTTTGGGGCTTAAAACAGAGATAATTCAAAGCAGGCACTACCCATTCCCGCCCGGAAAAACCCTCGTGGCATTGCTCTGCTCCATGGCCCGCCATGGGCAGAAAGTCCGGCGGGTCAGCCAGGGGGAAGACGGCTGTGTTCTTGAGGCGTCCCTGCCTTCCGGGCTCTGGTCTTTCGAAGGCGACCTGTTTGTCAGCCTTCACAGGGAAGGCGAAGGGACGTCTGTCGAGGCCGCGACGCTGATAAATGGCTATTCTCTCACCAAGGGAAAAAGGAGGCGCTGTCTCAAGGAGTTGCTTGAAGACCTTGAAATTACTTCGGTGGCGTAATCGGTTGAAGCGCCGAAGAGGAGCCAGGTCCGGCAGCCTGCTTAAAAATGGCGCCTTGCCGGAAAACCTGTCAGAAGCCGTAACCGTTGTTTTCGAAAAACTCACCTAACGTCTTTTCAGCCATATGGTAGCCAATGGCGATGAGGTCATCAGCCCGATCAAACTCCAGGAAGGTGCAAGAGGCCTTGGGAATGTCAATGGTGACGTCGGGACTGTGTGCGGCCAGCTGAAAGCGGGCAATGGTGGCCTGCATGGTGTCCATTGATTGAGAGATGACGTCGAAAAGACCTAGCTCATCATCCTTTTCCGCTCCAAATTTTTCCTGAACATCTTCAATATATTCGAGAATTGCCGCATGGTATTTTTTCCAGCCGTTGGCCGGTTTTTTTCTTCCTGGTTTGGTGATCTCAGGGATTTTCCCTTTGCCGCTGAGATTGACGGCAATGGTCAAGTCGGTACGGTCACGGGCCGTGGGTGCGATAGGAATCGGGTTGAGAAGACCGCCGTCAATAAGAATCCGGCCCTGATGGTTGAATGGGGTGAAAAGGGTGGGAATGCCGATGGAAGCACGAATGGCGTCGAAAAGCGGGCCTTTGTCGATCCAGACCTCCTTTTCAGCCTGAATGTCCGTTGCCACAGCGGTAAAGGTGATGGGCAGATCCTCGATGTTGGCGTCGCCGACCAGGGTTTTGAGAAAATCGATGATTTTTTCCCCTTTCAACAGGCCCGGCCTGCCAAAAGTGAAGTCCAGCAGGCGAATGACATCCTTTCTTTCCAGGGCGCGCACCCATTCGGTGTAGATATCCAACTTTCCCGCCGCGTAAATGCCGCCGATCAGGGCGCCCATGGAAGAGCCTGCAATGGACTCAATTTTAATTCCTTTTTCGGTCAGCCAGCTGATCACCCCGATATGGGCAAAGCCTCTGGCGCCGCCACTGCCAAGAACCAGGGAGACCGAAGGTTTCTCTTTAGATTTCTTTTTTATAGCCATGAATTTATTCCTTTATTTCAGGACTGGCCTAACATTACCGGAGGCGATGCGATGCGCCCAGCGCGTGGTTTCCGGGAGCCGGTACCTGGTCAGGCAACGCAAAACCCATTCCCGCGCCGTTTCAAGGTCCACCTTATGACCGATGGATACAAAGAGCGGGTTTTTCCCGGTTCTGGTTCTCAACACGATACCGATAATGTCCTCCCCGTCACACAGGGGAACCCAGCTTCCTTTTTCCTGGGCAAGGACGTCATGTCTGCCGCAGAGTCTGGATTTGGCGGCCCCGATCGTCGCTATGTCGGTTAAAAGGCCGAGATGGCAGGCAAGGCCCAACCGTCGGGGGTGGGCACGTCCCTGGCCGTCGCATATCAGGAGGTCGGGTTTTTTTTGCAGGCCCTCAAGGGCTTTTAGAACAACCGGTACCTCGCGAAAAGAAAGCAGGCCCGGAACATAGGGAAAACGCACGGGGCTTTGGGCGGTGGCGAATTCCACTAATTCGAGGCCGGGATATTGGAGCAGCGCGATGGCAGCACGTGCGGTCCGACCGTTATCCAGATAGCCAACGTCGACACCGGCAATGAACTGCACCTTGCCAAGGCAATTGTCTTCGACCACCAGGTGACGCAGGTCGTTTTGGATGGCGGCGGCCTCCCTGGGAGAAATATCCCAAGAATGTACAAGTTCCGTTGGCAAGGTTTTGGCCCCTATATAATAAAACGGAAACTGTTTAGCATGATCGGCTTGCGGCACCCGCGGAAGGGCCTCTGGCGCCGGGATTGCTGCAGCCAGGCCCTGTGGATGGACGCATACTGTCCGTTGAACAGGTGGCCAAAACCCATCCGCCAACAAGGTAAAAAGTTAATAAAACATAAAAATTTAGGTATTTAAACAACAATAGTTAATGTTATTTATACATCCAAAGAAAAATCAAAAGGTTTAAAAATTGCCCGCAATTTCGAGGAGAAGGTCAGGAAAATCACTGGTAATACCAGCTACACCTTGGGCTAGGAGCTTCTCCATATCTTCTTTTTTATTGACGGTCCAGACATGAATCTCAAGACCCATGACACGGGCGGCCTCAACCAGAGGTGGCGAGATCAGGGCCATACCTTTGTGATACATGGGAAGGTGCAGGACTTCGCCGGGAACCATTTCCGGAGTTTCTCCCTTTTGTACCGAGAAGAAAAAGGCCCCTGCTTCCCCACTGCTGCAGCCGGTGGGAATCCCATGGCAGTGGCGGCGGATTCTCGGCATGACTTCATCCAGGCCTGAACCGATGAGGACCGCATCTTCCCTGCCGCTACGGCGAATGGAATCGAAGAGGACCATTTCAATTCCCGGGCTGTCATCCTTGATCTCAATGGTAAAAAAGGCTTTCGGAAAGGCTGTCAGCACCTCCTCCAGGGACGGGATAGTAATGCCTTGGCCGCGGAAAGGAAAAGTCTGGCCGCCGTCCATAGAGAAGCCGAACCCGGCATCGAGGGTTTTGATCTCGGACAAGGTCATTTTTTTAATGGCGCGGGGGTTGCCACAGGTTCGTTGGCAGGTATCGTCGTGATGAACAACAAGCTGGTTGTCCCGGCTCAGCCAGACATCGAGTTCCAGATAAGAAACGCCGGTCTCCACAGCGGCCTGAAAGGCCATCAGAGTGTTTTCCGGATAACGTCCCGAAAAACCCCGGTGAGCGATGAGACGGGGCAGGGGATAGGTGAAAAATCGTGTTTTCATAGCGAACCCAAACTCCTCATCTGGCTTGCGGATAATCCTTCGACTGGGGAATGGAAATAGGGCTTTTATAGTAACATTAATTTTAAAAAATTGGCTAGCCACTCTTCCCGTGGGGGTTTTCAGCAAGCTTCCGGCCTCGCTCGACGTCGACAGTTGCCAGGAGGAGGGCACCCATAACAAAGAAAAAGATCAGAGCCAGGATGGCGAACCGGGTCGATTGGGTGATACCGGCGATGGTGGCAAAGGTTATGGGTCCCAGAATAGCGGCAAATTTAGAACTGATGGCGTAAAATCCGAAGAACTCGGCACTTTTCTGTTTTGGAATCATGGAGCCGTAGAGGGAGCGGCTCATGGCCTGGCTACCGCCGAGAATGAGGGCGACGACCAGGCCCAGAATCCAGAACTCGACGGCGTTGTTCATGAAAAAAGCGTATACCGTCAAAAGGGCAAAAAACAGCAGGCAGACCATGATGGCGGCTTTGGTGCTCCAGCGCACCGCTATGCGTTCGAAAAGCAGGGCTCCGGGAACGGCGACAAACTGAATCATAAGAAAGCAGCCGAGGATTCCGGCCTGGCTCATACCGAGTTCCTCTCTGCCGAAAACGGCAGAGACGACGATGATGGTCTGAATGCCATCATTGAAAAGCAGGAATGCCAGAAGAAAGCGCCAGAGATCACGGTAGGGACGGATTTCCAGAAAGGTTCTGAAAAAGCCTCGCAGCCCCTTATGAACGGTTCCCGAGGGCTTGACAAAGCTGCTGTCTCGGACCCAGATAAAAGCCGGCAGGGCGAAGACCAACCACCATAGACCGGTTAACAGAAAACCGGCGCGGGTTGCCATGATTTTATCCGCCAGCCCAAAATACTCGGGGCTGTGAATCATGAAAAAGACGAGAAGAAGCACCAGGCCACCACCGGCATAACCCCAGGCAAAGCCGCGCGCGGAAAGTTTGTCGATTTCTTCCCCGGAAGCCAGCACCGGGAGAAAAGCATTGTAAAAGATATTGCCGCCGGCGAAACCGATGTCTCCCAGGGTAAAGAGAAAGGCCGCTGCCAGCCATTGACCGGGACCGACCAGGGCCAGCAGGCAGGTACCGAGAACGCCGATCAGACAAAAAATTATAAGCATCGGACGGCGCAGGTTGCGGGAGTCCGCAATAGCACCAAGGTAGGGGGCGAGAAGGGCTACGAACAAGACAGACAGACTGACCGTGTAGCCCCAAAGGGAAGCGCCGTTAAGAGTGAAACGGTACTCCCCAAGGGCAAAGGACGCTCCTCCGTCGGGAACCAGGGAGAGAAAATAGACGGGCAGGACTGCGGCCAGAACCACTGTGGCAAAGGCGGAATTGGCCCAGTCATAGGCACACCAGCCAAACCAGGCCAGTTTTTTTGAAGGAGTATTCATCCCTCCACTTAGGGTTTACCCGGAGTGGGTTTTGCGTCTTCGGTCTTTTCCGGCTTCTGTGGTTGAAGCAGCTGGGTGATCAGCCGCAGATTGCTGCCGGAAACATAAGTGCCGTTGATCCAGTAGCTGGGTGTGCTGTTGACTCCCAGTCCTTCAAGGGCTTTACCCTGACGTTCGAGCCAGCCGTTGTCCTTGAATTCAGGGAGAGGGGCCTTGTCATACTTGCCGGAGAAAACTTCTTCATAGGCGGCCTGGGGATTTTTCGCCGAGAGGATGTACTGAGCTTTGGCCCTGGCCTTGGGATGGATATTCAAGGGCATGAGAAATACATAGCGGGTTACGTCTTTCCGCCCGGCAAAGAAACCGGAACCTCTACGACAGTAGGAGCAGTCGGGGTCGGTTACTTCAATGACCTTATTGGGACCGGCGCCGATTTTCAAGCCCTGCTCAAGAGGGAGTCTGGCGGCCCGTGCCGCCATAATCTCTTCTATGCGCTTTTTGGTTAGATTTGTCTTGCTTGGGGAGTAGAGGTCGCCGACAAGAACGTGCCCGGTAGCCGGTGCAAAATAAAGAATGCGATCACCGGAAACGACTTCCAGTATGCCGGGTATAGGGGCGTTCTCAACGGAATCGACACGCATATCGGGAAAGAATCTGTGCAGTTTTTGAGTGGCTTCCACCAAATCTGAAGCTTGATTGTCAGCTGACGCCTGGGAAACGGCAAGAGTCAGGAAAACAAGCAATAATAGAAATTTCGAAAAAAAACCTTTCATGTTTTTCTCCCGTTTAAAGCTGTTGAATTCGGTTTGTCAGGCACATTCCGAGTAACCGCAGGCGTGGCAGACCATACAGCCCCCTTCATGTTCGACAGGCCCGCCACAGTCGGGACAGGCCCCGCCATTGACAATGTTCACTGCCATTGTATCACCTTTTAAGAGGCTGTGGTTCTGAATAGCTTTGGCCACGGCGTCGGCACATGAGGTGATACGGTTTTCCCCGAACCCCGCATGCTTATGGCAGCTGATGCCGATGAGCTGTTTAACGGCTTGACGCGCCTGAACGCCGCTTCGCCAGGCCAGCGAAACCAGGCGGCCTATGGCTTCGCACTGTGAGGCCGCGCAGCCGCCGGCCTTGCCCATGGTGGTGAAAAGTTCGAACAGGCCGTCGCTGTCCTCATTGATGGTGACGTAAAGAGGGCCGCAGCCGGTTTCCATCTGGTAGGTAGTCCCGGAAAGAGCTCGCGGGCGCTCGCGTTTATGGCCGACCTTGCCTTTTTCCAGGGGGATCTGCTTCTCGGCTTTGCCGGAGACGCTCAGGACCTGCTGGTCCCTGGAGCCATCACGGTAGATGGTAACTCCCTTGCAACCTTCATGATAAGCAAGACGGTAGACCTGGGCGACATCTTCCTGCGTGGCGCTGCCAGGAAAGTTGACAGTTTTGGAGACGGCGTTGTCGGTGTGGCGCTGGAAAGCAGCCTGCATGTGGATGTGATCTTCAGGTGTAATGTCATGGGCGGTAACAAATATTTTGCGGATGTCCTCGGGGATTTCATCCATGTGGTGGACGGTCCCCGTTTCGGCGATTTTTTTCATCAGTTCGGGGGAATAAAAACCCCGCTCCCTGGCCATTCTTTCGAAAATCGGGTGAACCTCCACCAAGGTGTCGTTGTCGAGAACCTGGCGAACATAAGAAACCGCAAAGAGCGGCTCGATACCGCTTGAAGTATTGGCAATGATGGAGATGGTTCCGGTCGGAGCAATGGTGGTGCTGGTGGCATTGCGGACCGCTTTTTCGCCTTTGCGTTGGAAAAGACTTCCCTCGAAATTGGGAAAGGGACCTCTCTCTTCGGCCAGTTTCCTGGAAACAGCCTTTGACTCCTGAGTAATGAACTCCATGAGGGTTTCGCCGAGTTCGAGGGCTTCCGGACTGTTGTAGGGAATGCCCAGGAGGATAAGCATGTCGGCCCAGCCCATGATGCCGAGGCCGATCTTGCGATTGGCCTGGGTCATCTCGGCGATCTGGGGGAGGGGGTAGTTGTTGACCTCGATGACGTTGTCCAGAAAACGGCAGGCGATGCCCACTGCATTGCGGAGCTTGTCCCAATCGACTTCCCCTTTTGAAGTCACCATGTGGGCAAGGTTGATGGAGCCGAGGTTGCAGGATTCGAAGGGGAGGAGGGGCTGTTCACCGCAGGGATTGGTGGCCTCGATTTCACCGACCTGGGGTGTGGGGTTGTCGCGGTTGAGGCGGTCGAGAAAGATGATGCCGGGCTCTCCGTTGGTCCAGGCCATTTCCACGATTTGATGAAAAACCTTGCGGGCCGGAAGCTGTTTGACATTTTCTCCGGTGCGGGGATTGATAATGCTGTAATCCTCATCTTTTTCCACCGCCTCCATAAAAGCCTCGGTTACCCCGACGGAGATGTTGAAGTTGGTCAGGACGGTGGTGTCCCGTTTGGCCATGATGAAGTCCATGATATCGGGATGATCGACCCGCAAAATGCCCATGTTGGCGCCGCGCCGGGTTCCCCCCTGTTTGATGGTTTCGGTGGCGGCATCAAAAACCCGCATGAAAGAAATAGGACCGGAAGAGACCCCTTTGGTGGAAAGAACCACGTCCCGGGCCGGACGAACACGGCTGAAGGAAAAGCCGGTGCCGCCACCGCTCTTGTGGATCAGGGCGGTCTGTTTGATGGCCTCGAAGATGCTTTCCATGGAATCTTCTACCGGCAGGACAAAGCAGGCTGACAGCTGTCCCAGTTCCCGCCCGGCATTCATAAGGGTCGGGGAGTTGGGCAGAAAATCGAGGGATACCATGAGATCATAAAACGCCTGCTCCATCTCCCGACTTTTTTTCGTTCCGTCAAATTTTGCCTCCGCATCGGCAATGGCCTTGGCGACGCGGCGGAACATCTCTTCGGGGCTTTCAAGAACTTTTCCCTCGGAATCGCGCTTCAGATAGCGTCTTTCGAGGACGGTTTTCGCATTGGGGGAAAGGTCCGGTACACTGGTTTTCATGGTTTTATCCCTTAAGGTTAGGTTTCAATTTCTCTGGGTGAAAAACCACATAAAGTATGGTCCCGAAAATAAAACCACAATATCTAGTAGGTGTCAAGCTGTCTGATGACTGTCTAAAATCTCACAGGGCACCCTGGCAAAGATTCTTTTTCCCATGGTCACCTGAAAACCATAGACCCGGCCCGACAATTTTTTTTTCATCTCCCGATAAAAAGGTAAAATTTAAGTAAGTTGTAGCATCTTTTTCAGCGGACACCATGGATAAGATTTGATGAAAACCCAGGTTGCATAAAATTGGAAATTCGATGGCCGGAAAACTCAACTTTACAATTGGCCGCTTGCTTGAGGATACAGCCCGGCGTTGCCCCGGAAACGAAGCCCTGGTCTATCCCGACCGGAAACTGTGTTACAGCTACCAGGCATTGAACGCGGCCTGCGACCGCTTAGCCAAGGGTCTGATGGCTCTCGGCATTAAAAAGGGGGAGCATGTGGCCATCTGGGCCACCAATGTTCCGGAGTGGGTGCTCCTCCAGTTTGCAACGGCTAAAATCGGCGCTGTATTAGTAACAATCAACACCCTCTACAAAAGCCGGGAGCTGGAATACATTTTGAGACAATCCGAAGCCACCACCCTTTTCATGATCAGGGGGTTCAAAGACACCAATTACATCGATACTTTTCTTCAGATCGCTCCAGGTTTCCTGGACAAAGATTTGGATTGTCCCTCAACTGAAAGCCTTCCGTTTCTGCAGCGTGCAATTTTCATCGGGGATGAAACCCCGCAAGGCATGATGAATTTTGCCGAGATCGGGAAGCTGGGCCAACGCGTAACCGATCAGGAATATGGCGCCCGCCAAGCCCAACTTAATGAGCAGGATGTTATCAACATGCAGTATACTTCAGGGACCACGGGTTTCCCAAAAGGGGTGATGCTGAGCCATTACAATATCATCAACAACGCTTTCAGCATCGGGGAATGCATGAAATTTACTGAGTCAGACCGGCTTTGCATTCCCGTCCCGTTTTTCCATTGTTTTGGTTGCGTTCTCGGTGTCCTGGCCTGTGTCACTCACGGTTCCGCCATGGTGCCGGTCGAGGCTTTTAAAGCGGACAAGGTTCTCCAGACCATTGAGGCAGGTAAATGCACAGCCGTTCATGGTGTGCCGACCATGTTCATCGCCGAACTGGAGGAACCGGACTTCCATCGTTTTGACCTTTCCAGCCTGCGCACCGGTATCATGGCCGGGGCCCCCTGTCCCATGGAAATCATGCGCAGGGTCATGACAGAAATGCACGCCAATGAAATTACCATTGCTTACGGGTTGACTGAAGCATCGCCGGTCATCACCCAGTCGAGGACCGATGACTCGGTTGAAATCCGGGTCACAACAGTCGGCAGAGCCTTGCCGGATGTCGAAGTGAAAATTGTCGATATCGATACCGGCAGGGAGTTGCCGCCGGGCCGCCAGGGGGAACTTTGGACCCGCGGTTATCTGGTCATGAAAGGCTATTTCCACATGCCGGAGGAAACCGCAACGGCCATAGACCAGGCCGGCTGGCTTCATACCGGCGACCTGGCCATCATGGATGAGAAAGGTTACTGCCGGATTACCGGCAGGCTCAAGGACATGATTATCCGCGGCGGCGAAAATATATACCCGCGCGAAATTGAAGAGTACCTCTACACCCACCCGAAAATTATGGACGTTCAGGTTTTCGGCGTTCCCGATAATAAATACGGGGAACAGGTCATGGCAGCAATCAAACTGCATGCTGGAGTAAAAGCAACGGCAGAGGAAATCCGGGAATTCTGTCGCGGGAGGATAGCCAATCACAAAATCCCGATTTACGTAACTTTTGTCGACGATTATCCCATGACTGCCAGCGGCAAGGTCCAGAAATTCAAGCTGCGGGAAAGGGCTGTTCGCGAGCTAAACCTTTTGACATAGGTTTGAAAATTAACTGGCCGCTTTTCTTCATTTTTTAATGAAAGGGTAGGTGAATATGTCAGAGAAAATGACAGTGAAAGGAAAAATTGTGGAAGCGGAATCCCTGGTCGGCGAGAAGCCATCCTCTAACGCAGGGCTCTATCTGAAAATTAAGGACGGGGAACGGCTGGCGCTGGTGGCCGGGAGCATGGAAGCCCAGGTTCCGGCAGATATTCTGCATCGCCAAAGCCGGCCGGCATTTGAGGAATTTCTCGGCAGGACCGTCGAATGCAGTGGTTTAATCAGCGGCCATACGCTCTGGGACGCCAGGGTTGAAGAAACATCAGGTTGATTTATAGCTGTTTCCGTGAGCTATGACCGGGCAATAGCACAAGTCATTGACCTGCCTGAGCATTCCAAAAATCACTGACGAACCCATGGGTGCGCCTTGAGATTTTTGAAACACTTTTTCAGGCCAGGCACTGACATTCTTTTCCCGCCCCTGCCCCACGAATTCAGGTAATATCTCCCGGGGAGATAAACAAAATCCCCAGTTCCTTCATTCCTTGTTCGGCGGTTTGGACTGACTCCGGTGCGATTCCTCTGCATAGATCCGGAAGCACGCAGGTTTCAAAACCTTTTTTTGCCCCATCCATGGCAGACCAGGCGACGCAGTAATCAAGGGCCAGCCCGCAGATGAATATTCTTTTCAGGCCGGCATTCTCCAAGTATCCAGCCAGGCCCGTTTCGGTTTTCTGATCGTTCTCAGTAAAGGCGGAATAGCTGTCGACTGATCGGTGGAGTCCTTTCCTGAGGATAAGATGGGCCTTGCCTGTGTCGAGCTGGGAGCTGAAAGCCGCGCCTGTGGTTTCCCGGACACAATGGTCCGGCCAAAGGACCGGGCCGATGCCCGCAATACCTTCAATAGGATCGAAAGAATTTTTCCCCGGGTGTTGGCTGGCAAATGAGAGATGATTGGAAGGGTGCCAGTCCTGGGTGAGGATAACACGGCCTCCGAGGGCGCTGAATTTCTTCATCAAGTGGTTGACATTTGGGATAATCTGATCTCCCTCAGGAACAGCCAGGGTGCCGCCCGGAAGAAAATCGTTCTGGATGTCTACGACAATCAAAGCATCGGTAGTTTTTATTGAAAAGCCCATATTCACACCTCTTTTAATCCTTCCTTCACCGCGAAAATGTTTTTTGCCGCCGCCATCCGTGGGACGGGGGTGGGAAACAAGTGTAAGTGCCTGGCCTGAATAAGGATTCAAAAAATCTTAAGGCGCACCCATAGGTTTGTCGGCTGTTTTCGCAATGTACAGGAGGGGCCATAACTTGAGTTTTGCCTGATCATAACCAACGAATGCAAGTGCTAGTATAGCAAAACAGTCAAACATTCTATTATTAAAAATTTATGCATCTTCCCCATATGCCGGGATATGTCTGTTTTTCGGGTTCCGGCGGTGCATTAACTTAAGCTGGTAATTGAGAAACATCTGCGGGGTGATATAAATTAACAGATACGGTGGTTTAATGGTTTCTGATTAAAAATCGCCGTAAAAAGCCCGGCCGGATTTTCGTTTTAAAACAACCATCCCGAAAGTGAGGGGAAATGAATAATCAACAGAAAATTGCCACCTTGTTTCCCGCCGAATACAACATCCCTGAAGCCTTTCAGATTCCGGTACCATTGGAGCAGAAGGAGTATCTTATCAATGGAGAAATTCATTTCTGGGAGGGCCCCCGGCAAGAGGTGTTTTCCCCCGTTTGCGTTGCTGCGGGATCGGGCTTTGAACCCAAAAGGATTGGAAGTTACCCGCTTTTGACGGAGAAAGAAGCACTTGCCGCCCTGGATGCCGCCTGTCGTGCCTATGACAACGGCAAAGGGACGTGGCCAACCATGGCGGTTGAAGAGCGGATCAGGCATTTGGAGGCGTTTGCCTATCGCATGAAGGAAAGACGGGAGGAAATGGTCCGTCTGATCATGTGGGAAATCGGCAAAAGCCTGCTGGATTCCCGCAAAGAATTCGACCGGACCGTTGACTATATCCTCGACACCATCGATGCTCTCAAGGATCTGGACCGGGCAGGTTCACGCTTTGTCATCGATCAGGGGGTCATAGGCCAGATTCGGCGGGCCCCCATGGGCGTTGTTCTCTGCATGGGGCCCTTCAATTACCCTCTCAATGAGACTTTTACCACCCTGATCCCGGCCCTGATTATGGGGAACGCCGTCATATTCAAGCCGCCCAAGCTCGGTGTTCTGCTTCATCAGCCGTTGCTTGAGGCGTTCCGGGATTCCTTCCCACCAGGTATTGTCAATACGGTTTACGGCGACGGGCCGACAGTTGTCGGGCCGCTTATGGAGTCGGGGCGCATCGATGTGCTGGCTTTTATCGGTACCAGCCAGGTCGGCGACATTCTCAAGAAGCAGCATCCGATGCCTCATCGTCTTCGCTGTGTACTGGGGTTGGAAGCAAAAAATCCAGGAGTTATTCTGCCGGATGCTGATCTCGACCTGGCGGTCGAGGAGTGCCTGCTCGGTGCTCTTTCTTTCAACGGGCAGCGTTGTACAGCTTTAAAAATGCTTTTTGTTCACCAATCCATTGCAGAATCCTTTCTGGACAAATTCTGTCAAGAGGTTGAAAAAATGAATCCGGGTATGCCCTGGGAGGAAGGGGTGCGGATTACGCCTCTGCCGGAACCGAACAAAACCGCCTATCTCAGGGAACTGCTCGAAGATGCAGTGCGGTTGGGGGCGACGATCAGGAACGAAAGCGGGGGGCTGGTGAATCGCACTTTTATGTTCCCGGCGCTTCTTTATCCCGTTAATTCTGAGATGCGGGTATTCAAGGAAGAGCAGTTCGGCCCTGTTATCCCGGTTATTCCCTACGATGATATCGAAGAGCCGATGCAGTATGTGAGCGAGTCGGACTTCGGCCAGCAGATCAGCATTTTCGGCTCCGATCCCGAACAAATCGGTGAGTTGATCGATCTGATGGTGAACCAGGTCTGCAGGGTCAATATCAACAGCCAGTGCCAGCGCGGGCCGGACACCTTTCCCTTTACCGGAAGAAAAAATTCGGCTGAGGGAACCCTTTCTGTCTCTGA
The DNA here is from genome assembly GCA_016934985.1 of Deltaproteobacteria bacterium. Classification (GTDB taxonomy): domain Bacteria; phylum Desulfobacterota; class Desulfuromonadia; order Desulfuromonadales; family JAAYDE01; genus JAFGRU01. The sequence continues at coordinate 11,259 of JAFGRU010000034.1, read as the reverse complement.
TGCTTTGCGCGTTTTTTCCATTCGAACCCTGGTCGCAGGTAAAGAAACCGGCCTCAACAAACACATTTTTTCAACGGTTACCCGGGAAAGAAAGTCGCGGTTTTTGTCGACCAACTTTTTGCTTTAAGGTTTTGGAGGTTTATTGGACAGGGAAAACAATATACCGGCCGAGAAACAAAACAAAAAATTCTTTCGGCATTTATTTCTGGTTGGCTTTTTCACTTCCGCGATTTTGTTTGCCATCCTGGCTTTTCTTTTTTTTACTGAGAAGGAGACACGACTGGAACAGCTCGCCTCCGAAAGACGGGCAAATATTGATTACCAGAAAAATTTAATCCTCGATATATATGAAAACGCCATTGCCGATCTGAAATTTCTTGCTAATCAGAACGAATTAAAAAGCCTTATAGCCTCTGGAGACAATCGGGTTAGATCACAGATTGAAGAGGAATACCTGAATTTTATCCGTTTTAAAACCCTATATGACCAAGTCTGTTTTGTGGATGAGAATGGCCAGGAAATTGTCCATGTCGAGCGGCAACCAGATAAAGCGTTTCTGGTTCCCCATAGCCGGCTTGAGAATAGAAAAGACCTCGAATATTTTCAAAAAACCATGGCCTTGCCGCCGGGCGCAGTTTATATATCTCCGATGAATTTAACTTTTAAAAACGGCAAGGTGGAATTTCCTCTGCGACCTGTCATCTATTTCGCAATGGCTGTTTTTGATGAGGAGTCGAACAAAAAGGGTGTTGTGGTACTTAATTATCGCGGAGACCGGTTGATAGAATCTTTGCGGGAGTCCGGCAGTATTTCCAATGACGAAACTTATCTTATGGACGCCGACGGTTACTGGTTATGTGCTTTGAACCCGGAAAATGAGTGGGGATCGGTACTGGAGGAAAGGAAAGACTGTAACTTTGCCAGTAAATTTCCTGCCGAATGGAAAAAGATATCCCGGGCTGAATTTTCCCAGTTTACCAATATGAACGGGATGTTTACCGCAAAAGCCTTCTTCCCGGCTCTTGAGGTTTTTAAAAAGACAGAGGTCGGTTTGCCGACCGGACAACATGATAGAGCAACTTATGTTTATCATTGGATTCTGTTGTCCCATGTCCCATTTGAGGATTTGCACAAAACAAATTCTATCTTATTCAAGGAGTTTCTCTGGGTTGGAGTCATTCTTTTCTTCAGCAGCCTGATCCCCATCTGGCTGATTGCAGAAAGAATGGATCGGCGCAAGGAAAATCAGGAGCGGCTGTTTTTTTCGGCCACCTATGATGAAGTGACCGGGTTGCTTAAACGGGCGCCTTTTGTTGAAAAACTGGGGGATACCTATGAGGAATCGCTTCGCTACCAGAGAAAATTCGGGATTCTCTTTATCGATCTTGATGACTTTAAGTCTGTTAATGATACCTACGGGCATTCTGAAGGGGATAAGGTTCTGAAAGAGACCGCCCGCAGGTTGCTGGCGGGCATTCGCAAATCTGATACCGTTGGGCGAATGGGGGGGGATGAATTTGCGGTATTGCTGCCTGTTATCGAGGACACGCGAGATATTGAGGCCGTGGCAGGAAAAGTCCTGAAAGAGTTGGCGGTTCCATTTTCCGCCGGCAATCATTTGATTCAACTCGGCGCCAGTATTGGTATCTGTTATTTTCCCAAGCATAAGGGCACTCCTGAATCATTTCTTAAAAAAGCCGATGCGGCCATGTATGAGGCCAAGCGAGTGGGGAAAAACACCTTCCGAATGGCTGACTGAAACGGTATTAATAGAACGGCCTGACAGGAAAAACAGATAAAAATCAATCCGGTGGCTATTTAGCGTGTTGGGCAGGAAGGTTTTGGAAAAAGCGGAAAAAAGATATTGGCTGGGGAAAAATCAGAAAAGATATCCTGAAAGTGTTTCTTTGGATGAATGTTGTCTTTGCGAGGAATGCCCAGAACTTAGAATAGATTGCAAAAATTGAAATTTTGTCGACCATGTCCGGAATGGTTGGCTGTAGACGTTTTTGCTTTGGTCAGGCTATACAATTTTCCCATCAAGGAATTGAACAACTGTCATAAGTTGCTGAATAGTTTCCCCTTTTTTCTTACTGATTGAAAATCCATTCCAGTGTCCAGGGTATGATCTGTAACGGAAAGATTTTTGCCGTTAGAGTGTTTGTTTGCCGGTTTCTTTTTCCCGATTTGTTTCTACCCTGCTGGCTTCAGCTGCTGACTGAGCAAGATGAAGCAGCATGACAAGGCGGTCCAGAGTACACTCTCTGGCAAGATTGCCGATCTGCTGAACGATCTTGGACGTTTCATCTGAGGTGGTTTTTTCGCTTTTTCCTAAAACCAAAAAGTCGATGCTGACTCCAAAATGGCGTGCGAGCTGAGAAAGTTCCCAAGGGGTAAAATCAGTAATACCCTGTTCACGATTGCTGATGCTGCTTGGTTGCCCGAGACCGAGTACTTTGGCAAGCTTTTCCTGACAAATTCCAGCACGATGCCTTAAATCGGCAACCCTGCGACCCAAATGGTAACTAATTTCATTGTTTTTTTCGTTTGGTTTCATTCGCTGTTTTTCCCTTTCCAAAGGCAACCGGACTTTTGGGCCGTTTTTCGGAATATGCACATGGTATTTCAAGGGCACATCCGCTTTTTGCAACAGAGGGGGGTGTAAGAACGGATGAAGTGGGGCCGAATCAAGTGCCACGGTTGCTAATATGTGACGAAACATGAACCAAGCCGAAAAAAATATAACATCGTTCTATTTTTTATTCAAGAAAAGTATTCCATTTCAAAGAAAAAATTTTATTCCGTAAAAATCACGCTTTATTTCTAAGGGAAAGTTTTCGAGTTTCACTTAAAAAAAATATAAAAATCAAGCCACTATTGGATAGCTCTCATTCCGTGAAAACACCATAAAGAATATAACAAGGTTTGTTTAATGAGTGTGAAACGTGGGAATATTAGAAGGAGGAGTATCCTCTTCCAGGATATTTTTCAAAGCTTGGCAAAATCCAGGGCGTCGGTCGGGAGCGCAATTTTTGCCGCCGGAATTCTGCAGGTAAAGACGGCTGTCTCAAAAATTGAAAAAGAAAAATGAAGCTTCTGTTATTGATTAAATAGAGGGAAAACCACCTGAGACTCTCCTGTTTCGAGGAGGTTATATATAAAATAAAAAAATTTTTAACCTTTAAGATGTTTCCTTTTAGTAAAAAAAACCAAATTTGGTATCACAATTGAAGTGTAAATCCACCCAAAGATTTCTGGAAGGATTTGAGCCACGTCTCCATTCCGATTGAAATGTCATTATGAAATATAAGAAACAAAATAATGTGAAACAAATATTTATGCTGGGCTTGGTTGTCGGCATGATTTTGTGCGGGATAATCATTATATCCTTCTTCGTTCTTGGGAATCCCAATTTGGGTTTTGACAGGCTCTGGTCTAAAAACGATTATGCCCCCTATTTTAAAACTAAAATGAAAGGGCTTTTTTCAGACAGCAAGCACCAGCCTCCTTATCGGATAAAAAAAATAGAACGAGATGGAAAGGACTATGTTTATATTCTTGAAGGCGTTCAAGAGAAGTCCTTTGAAAAAACTGAAATCCATCCCAACCGAAAACCGGTGAAAATCTCCCCAATGTGATTCATGTAGCTTATCCGAGCACTCGCTTTTTCACACTTTAGGTTCAGTTGTCATAATCTCGCTTTTGAACAGTTCTTTTTTACCCCGCCAGCAGTGAATACCTGGATTTCATATTTTCCAAATTGTTATCCGAAAGACCACCTCTCTTTTTCGCTTATAAGAAAAGGTGTTTGACAAATTCACGTTTACACTTTCTAATTTACTAATCAGGAAAATTTGGGGGATATCTGAGCTTTTGCTGAGAATCCGTTACATGCGTCTTTAATGGGGAGGAAGCCATGGAAATAGAATTTCACTACTGGATGACCGGTTTTATTGCCAGGGAGGCGGGGTTTGAACCTGATGAAGCTGCAATCATCGCCTTTTCATCTCAATATGTAGATGAAAATGATGTCATTTTTGAGGTTGCAGACAAAGCAAGCGGGGATATTTACCAGAATTACATTAGCCAGACCATGAATATTCTCAAACCCAAAAAGGACCTCATGCGGATATATCCCATGTTCCATTTTGTTCCCGGCGAACCTGATGCTCCATCCGCCCGTCGCAAGGATGGCAAAAGGCATATACTCAACACCACCCCCAATAGCGAGAATGCCAATGAAATCGTGGACAGTGCCTTCAAATCAGACCACCAGATCCGCCTTTACCGCATTGGCATTTCAACACACAGCTATGTTGACACCTGGGCCCACCAGAACTTTGTCGGTTGGTACGATGACTTTAACCATATTGATCTCGATATCAAGCCGAATATCGGACATGCGGATGCCGAACACCATCCGGACTGGATCAGTCACCGTTGGATCGACAACCGTCTGGTAGAGCCGGTGGTAAACAATAAATTACGCTTTTTATCTGCTGCAAGGGAGCTTTTTCGCAAGTATTGTAATTATCAGGAATGCCAGGGAAAGCCAAATTACTTTTCCAACTGGGATGACCTGAAGGGGCGAATTGAAGACTTGTGGGGGCCGAACTATACCGGAAGCTTCTCAAAATATGTGGAAGGAAGAAATGCGGCTTACCGCAAGGCCATGCCCTGGCTAAAGGGGTTTAACGAGCGCAAATGGTTTGACGAGGCGATTGAAACAAAAATTATTGGGGGGGCGGATTCCCATGAAGGCCTAAAAGCGAAATTTACCTTGTTTGAAGATAAGTATTTCTGGAAGGAGGGACTGGACAGGGAGACTACCCACTGGTTCCGCTTCCAGGAGGCCGTCAAAGATCATCAGAAAACAGCCATGAAGCAGATTGCGCCGGTATTCAGTGAAATGGGTCTGGAGTTGAATAAAGTATGATATGGCTTTTTTACCGGAAACGGCCGAGGGGATCTTTAACCATATCCGCGGCGGGCTCCCAAAGGTTTATGGCTGGATCGTTATGACCCGCCCCTCAGCAAGGGTTATCTTTTCAAAGTGCCGATAAAAAATGCCGCATGACTTCTTTACAAATGAACCCATGCGGCATTTTTTATCGGAAAAAGTCGGGAATCAAGCGGCAGCTTCAGGAATCTCCGTGCTGAAGACCAGTGTGTCCACCATGCTGATTAATTCCTTGATTTCGGGTTTACTCATATAGCCGTTCGCCCCGACAGAATCACACTTATGGGCCATCTGTTCCGTAATTAACGAAGAAAACATCACTATTTTGAGATTTTTTAAACCTAATTCTTCGCGGATTTTTCGACACAGTGTCAGACCATCCATTTTTGGCATTTCGATATCGGTTATCAGAAGGTCAAGATGCTTGAGCAGTTCTTCTTCCGAGCCGTTGCATTCATTCAGCAAATTGCGGATGGCCTCGTAGCAATCGTCACCATCGGGAAAAATTTCGAGTTTTTTATATCCGGAATCGGTCAGGACTTTTTGAATGGAGAGTCGAATGATGGAAGAATCTTCCGCCAGCATCAGACTCACACTTTCACGAGACATCTGGTGATCTTCAACGGCATAATTATCAGCGGTTCCTGACCCGAAACCATGCTGATCAATGGTCAGGTCCGGATCAACCTCGCTGACAACGTGCTCAAGATCGACAATCAGGATTTCACGGCTATCGATGCTGACGCTTCCCGTAAAGCGGGGACGGTATTGATCCAGGTAAAATGGCATGGGAACGACATCGTTCCAGGATTGGCGATGAATCTGGTTGACACCATCCACCAGGAATGCGTTGGTGCGCTTGTTGAACTTGCATACCAGGACAATTTTCCGGGTTTCCTCAGTTGTTTCCAGCTCAGCGTTCTTTTGCAAATGAAGCCCAAGATCGATCAGGGGGATTGATTGTCCCCGGACTTCAAAAACCCCAAGAACCGAAGGGGGGCTTTCCGGAATTGCGGTTCTCCTTTTTTCATCGTAAGGAATGATCTCAATTAACTTCTGGACATTGAGGCCGAAGGATTGTTCGCCGAGATAGAATTCCAAAATTTCCATCTCGTTTGTTCCACTCTCGAGAAGAATTTCTCGTTTGGTATTTTCTTTCATTCATACCCCCAAGTTTAAAAAAGTGGGAAAGGGCGGATATTTGACACCCTTTTCGGCCAGATAAAACGATTTCAGGTACTGAACTGGAGTCAGGAACTTTAAAAGATGATCGGCTTAATTGCTCAGCAAGAGATGTTCCAAAACTATCTATTAATAAATTTTCATGGGTTAGCCGGAAAAAATTATTAAAATTTCTACCACAACTGTCAGTTTTGCATCATCCCAAACCCTGTTCGCTCCATTATCGAGTGCGGTTGGTTTTGGCAAAGAATTTCAATAAGTTTTGGTTGCCGGCAAAGAATTACCTTTGCAGACCCGAGCGTGTGCCAACCCAAGGGCCAAACTATAGACAGCCATAAAATGGACCGGAATCATTGGTCAGGATGTAGCGCCTGGAGTAAGAAATTTTTTTGGGGATGAGATGAGAATGCTTTTTTTTGCTATTCTTCTTTTAGTTTGTTTTTTTCGAGTATCTCGCAAGAGTTGTAAAAATTCGGCAGCTTCTGGCTTTCGGTCTAAAAATGGTGATGACGATGCGTGAATCACGGCTTCTGGTGGCGGATAATAGTGCAGGTGTTCAGAGCCAAATTCGGACAACCCTATCTGATTGGCTGGTTCAAATAACCCCGGTCTTTGATGGCAGAGAAGCTGTAGAACTGGCCAATTCCTGTGTGTTTGACTTGGTTTTGATGGACACCTGTTTGCCGATTGTGAATGGCTTCCAGGCGGCTTCAGCCATCCGCTCAAGCAAAAACGTTGTCCTAAAAAAACTGCCAATAATTGCCTTGGTGAGTAGAAATTTGCAGGAAGAAATAAAAAATTGCCGCAATGCTGGGATGAATGAGTCACTGGGCAAGCCCCTGGAGGTCAACCGTTTGATTAGAACCATGTCCAGATGGATTCCCATGGCAAAGCGATCTCAAATGTCCTTCTCGCCTGTTGAGGCAAGGGATGGATTTTTTGTTACTCAAGACTTTGATAAATTTGACTACCTTCCCGGGATATCATTAATAAAAACCCTTGAGAACCTGGGCGGGGATATCAACCTGTATTTGATACTTCTGGAGCAGTATGTAGAAGAGAAGTGGAATATTGCCAGCCTTATCCGGCAAAATTTAATGGAGGGGCGAATTAAAGAAGCCTGTATTCTTGTTCACGGCATGAAGGGCGTGACCAGTACTCTAGGTTTGGAGGAACTGAGTCAAGTTTGCTGCCGCCTTGAAGAGGCCCTTTTGCACGGGGAACATGGAGTTTCTTGTTTGCTGGACAGTTTCGAGGCTGCACAGGCTGTGGTTCTTGGTTCCATAGACACTCTTACTAAAAAGTTGCAAAACAGCTTGTCCTGAAAAATTCAACACCACTCTCCCTGGGCGATCAAGACCACCTTTCCCCCAACCTGGATATTAATCTTGCCATTTATCACTTTGCCGCGAAGATAAAGTTTGGAAGGTCGACCGATCTCATGGCCTTGACCGACGGTTGCCTGCAATTCCTGATTTACATGGCCATTTTTGAGCAGATATCCGGTCAGGCAGCCGTTGGCGCTTCCTGTGGCGGGATCTTCCGGAACCCCCAGGCAGGGGACGAAAACCCGGACCGCCATGGTTTCGTCTAGGCAATAGCCTGGGGAGCAAAAGATCAGGATTCCCTTGGCAGTGGTTTTTTTCAGGAACTCAGGATAGCGGCGCATATCAACAAAAGCCTTTTTCAGAAAGTCCAGGGACTTGAGAGGTACGATCAGAAAAGGGAGGCCCGTTGAAACCTCCTGAATCGGAAGTGTTTCATGAAAAGCGGACTCCGGAAGGGAAAGGATGGGGGACAAATATTCGGGTGTGAACGTTTTGCCGAAGCTGGGCTCGATTTGAGTCATCCAAAGAGGTTCTGAAAGGTTGCGAAGAGGGGTTTGTACTGGAATCTGTCCGACTCTCAGGTTGAGACGGACCACTTCTGTGACTTTTTTCTGGAGGAAGTGGCTAATAATGAATGCTGTCCCCAAAGTCGGATGGCCGGCGAAATCAATTTCACTTTCAGGGGTGAAGATGCGAACATCGTAGCCGGAATTGACAGGATCCAGATCGGAGACGATGAAGGTTGTTTCGGCAAAATTGAATTCGCGGGCTATCTGCAGCATTTCTCCGCCGGAAAAAGCCTGACAATCGATAAAAGTGGCGAGTTGATTACCCGAATATTTTTCCTGCCCAAAAACATCGGTAATAAAAAATTTTCCGCGCATTTTTTTTCTCCGTTTTTTCAATTGTTTTCAATATTTAATTCCGGAGGGACAATCCTGTTAAGAAATTATTACCCTGGTTGAAAAAAGTCTATTGAAAATCGGGGCCGTTCAATACTATTGACGCCTTGAGACCAAAGGGCTAAACAAATCCATGGTATTTCTATCTCTTTTTTGTAAGTTCCCGAAGATAATATGGTAAATTTTTTCACAGGGTTTGCAGTTGAATGGAAAAGTATTCAGGATGAGAAATAAGGTGGAATTGTATTAACCCGGGTTATTCATGATGCTTTGATGCCAAACCGCCAGGGGCCCGTCAGATCAAGACAACACAGCGGTTTTCTTTGGAGGCGTATCGGCCGTATATCGAAAAGCAAGAAGCGGGCACGGTTTGGGAGTGCGTGCGATCGGCGGTTGCAGCAAAATTTTTCTGGATAATTCGGGTTAATGGAGAACCCGGGATCATAGAGTTTTCCGGTTTTTCACCTGCCGCTAATCGGGTAGGCTTTGCCCACATCGCTTTTGAAGTCGATGACGTAGCCGCCACTCTGGAAGCTGTGCTCCGGCATGGGGGATCGGTGCTGGGGAATGTAGCTTCTCATGAAGTTGAAGCCGTTGGTCGTCTGATCTTTGTTTATGCCAAGGACCCCCAAGGGCATATTATTGAACTCCAGCATCGGAGCTGATGTTTTAACGGTGTTTTTTAAACCATAAGGTGTCTCTTGTGGATAAATTGAAAGACCTGGCCCAAAAAAGAAAACAAGCTCATTCCCGCCTCATGTCGATGGATTCCCAAGTTTATAAGGCCTTTCTCAATATGGAAAAGGCGGCCTTCGGTGACGGGGCTTTGAAAAAGAAGGAAAAAGAGCTCATTGCCGTGGGCATTTCCGTGGTTATCAACTGTGAATCCTGTATGCAGTGGCACATTGAAAAGGCCGTGGAAGCAGGGGCAAGTAAACAGGAAGTATTAGAAGCTGTTGAAGTCGGTATTGAGATGGGCGGTGGGCCGGCCACCGTTTCGGCGCGTTTTGCCCTGGACGTCATGGCGTCTGTATTCGGGGAGTAATGAAAGGTTGAACCGGGCAATGAATTTTTTTTTGCTGGCCGTTCTCATTGGTTGCGCTTACGCAGCTTTTTGCGGCTATACCTACCTGATTCAGGATAATCTGCTCTACTACCCCAATCCGCTGGTTCCTTCGCAGGCAATGCTTGATGTCGCCGGTCTCACGGAATGGCCTGGCGGCCATTCTTCGTTTCGAGGTTTTGTAGCTTCAGATTCAAAAGGCGAATATTCAGCCCTGGTTGTCGTTTTCCACGGCAATGCCGGATCGGCCTGGCAACGCGACTACTATGTAGACATTTTTGGGACCCTTGGTTTCAGGGTCGTTCTGGCGGAATATCCAGGTTATGGCGGCAGGCCGGGGAGAGTCGGTGAAGAAAATTTTATAGAAGATGCCAAAGAAACCGTGCGTCTGGCAGCTCGACAGTTCAACGGGCCGGTTTTTCTATGTGGCGAGTCTTTGGGGGCGGCGGTAGCCGCGGGGGTTGCGTGCGATCCCCCAGTTGACATTGCCGGCTTGATTCTGATTACCCCCTGGGATTCTCTGGTTGATGTTGCCGCCCGGCATTACTGGTATCTGCCGGTTCGCTGGCTGGCCCGGGACCGTTATGACAGTGTTGTCAATCTGACTGAGTTCAAGGGGCGGGTTGCCGTAGTCCTTGCCGAAAAAGATGAGATCGTTCCGGTTCGCCATGGAGAGAAGCTTTTTAATTCCCTCAAAACGGACAAAAAACTATGGCGTCTGCCTGGAACGGGCCATAACAACTGGGCATCGATTCTTTCCACCAAGAAGTGGTCAGAAATTGCCAATTTCATGCTCTCCGAGGCATTGAAAACGAACCCGGCTAATGGTCAAGGAGAAAAAAAATGAACATCCTGATATATGGCGGCGGCGCTGTCGGGCTCGGCCTGGCGAGCTGCCTTCTGGGTGACGGGCATGATGTCACGATTCTCGGGCGTCCTGCCAGCGTGGCGCTGCTAAACAGTAAGGGGCTTATACGCACCGGAATTTTTGGCACCATGACGGCTGAATCCGGGTCTTTTTGCGCTGTATCCTCACTTGCTGAGTCCGGCGGCAAAGCGTTTGACTTTATTCTAGTGGCCACCAAATCCTTTGATTCCGAACGGGCGGCTTCGGATATTCACGCTCACCCCCATCTGCTGGATCAGAAAAGCGCGCTGGTTCTCTGTCAGAACGGTTGGGGCAATGCGGAAATCTTCACCCGGTTTTTTGATGAAAAAAAGGTTTTCAACGCCCGTATTATTACCGGTTTTATTCGCCCTCAGCCTCATCAGGTGGATATCACCGTCCATGCCGACGCCATTCATATCGGGAGCCTTTTTTCTGCCGATCTCAACCGGATAGATCCCCTTTGCCAGGCCATTACGTCGGGCGGCATCCCCTGTGAACCAACGGAGTATATAGCCGGGGATTTGTGGGCCAAGATGCTTTTCAACTGCCCCCTCAATTCCGTCGGAGCGATTTGCGGGGTTTCTTACGGTGCCCTGCAAAGAAGCCCCTGGTCGCGAACCACCATGGAGAGGATTATCCGGGAAATTTTTCAGGTCATGGCGGCGGCCGGTTATGGGACCTTCTGGAATACGCCTGAGGCCTACATTGATTTTTTTTACGCTACCCTGATTCCGCGCACGGCGGAACATTTTTCCTCGACTTTGCAGGATTTGCAAGCGGCAAAGAAAACGGAAATCGATGCTCTTAACGGTGCTGTAGTAAGTCTCGCCCACCAGCATGGTCTTGATGCCCCGGTCAACGAAACCGTGTATAATCTTATTAAATTTCTTGAAGAGTCCCGCTCAGAAATTTGAGTCTTCCTCGATGTTTTTTTG
>JAFGRU010000033.1 GCA_016934985.1 Deltaproteobacteria bacterium | reverse complement strand
TCGTGACAATAGCGGTCCCCTTTCTTTTTGAAACAGGAGCTATACCAGGTATGCCCCAGGAAGGTGGAAACCAGCTCACAGGACGGAGCGGCCCGGCGAGGGAAATTGACGTTCCAGGTAACGGCCCGATTGAAAAAGGACGGGCTGGCGAAAAATCGTGAAAAGGTCTTCTCCAGCAGGTCTTCTGTCTGGCACCTGAGATCGCCAAGGACGTTTTCCGGCAGGCTGCGATCTTCCAGCCAATGCCGGCAACTGACGGCGTCGAAGTCCTGGGACAAGGCCACGGCGGGGATTCCGGCGATATTGGCTTCCAGGCAGGCGCCGACGGTTCCGGAGGAGAGAGCGAAACCGATGCCGGTATTAAGACCGATATTGATCCCGGACACGATCAGGTCCGGTTTTTTCTCCCCGAAAAGGTTGTAAATCCCCCAGTTGATGCAATCCGCCGGCGTGCCGTCCAAACACTGGGCGCTATGACCGAAGAGGCTGATTTCGTCGACATAGAGGTTGCGAAAACGGGTGATCGACTTGCCGGTCCAGCTCTGTTCCTCCTTGGGGACAACTATCTTCAGGGACCCGAGGTCGGCAAGCTTGCGAATAACAAACTCGAAGAGGGGGGAGCGGTGGCTGTCATCATTGGTCAGCAATATGTCCATATTGTTCAACTCCCGAAAAACCGCACTACCGCTTCAGCAAACCGAAGAGGACCCAGCCTCGGGCCGGCCCCCCTCAACAGCATGGAATTCCCGGCTGATTTCCTGGCAGATATCCTCCATGGTTCGCTCGCCACAATCTATAATAATATCGGCATAAAGCTCATAAAGCTCGGACCGTTCACAATACAAGTCGTGAAAGCTCTGGTCCGGACGCCGGGCGATACCCCTTACATGGTAATCCCGAACCCGGCGCTCCAGCTCAGCAGACTCAACACGCAAAAAAACGATCACTCCCGTTGCCCGCAGGTGAGACATGGCCGCCGGGCTGTAGACGGCACTGCCGCCAGTCGCAATGACATGCCGGGAAAAGGCTGCTTGCGACAGGACCTTTTCCTCAATCTCGCGCAGGGCCAGATAACCCGACGCGTCGATAATTCCCTGCAGGGTCTTCCCGGTTTCCTGCTGGATGAGGATATCGGTGTCGACAAAACCCAGGCCCAAGGCCTTGGCCAGAATGACCCCGATAGTGCTCTTGCCCGCGCCGGGCATGCCGACCAGAACAATATTAGAAATAAAACGGTCGCAGTCCTGGGCCATTGAACAGGCTCCCTCAAGTCCTGGGCGAAAGCTAACAACCTCTGACCGAATAAATCTATTCAGTCAGGGACATCTCATCTTTTAATAATAACCGATATTTTTTTCAAACCGGCGGCTATTGAACATCTCAAACCCATCGCCCAGCCTTGACGACCTTTATCGCACCAGCTTATGGGCTTCCTCGACCAAAGCATCCGCCATTTTTTCAGCAGGGACCTTGCGTACTATTTCCCCTTTTCGGAAAAGCAAGCCTTCCCCTTCACCTCCGGCAATGCCGATATCCGCCTCCCTGGCCTCGCCGGGGCCGTTGACAGCGCAGCCCATCACCGCGATGCTGATATCAGCGGGCAGGTCCCGAAGCCTCCTTTCCACCTCCTCGGCAATCCTGATAAGATCGATCCGGCAGCGCCCGCAAGTCGGGCAACTGATGAATTCCGGTCCCCGCTTGCGAAGCCTTAGGACTTTCAGTATTTCCCAGCCGACCCGGACTTCCTCGACCGGATCACCGGTCAGGGACACCCGCAGGGTGTCGCCAATCCCCTCCTGAAGCAGCACCCCGATGCCGATGGCGCTCTTGATGGTGCCTGCCCAGACCGTGCCCGCTTCGGTAATGCCGATATGGAGGGGGTAGTCCACCCTGGACGATAACAACCTGTATGACTCCACCGTGCGCTGAACATCCGACGCCTTGACGCTGATTTTAATCGCTTCAAAGTTGAGGTCCTCGAGAATCCGCACATGTCCCAAAGCACTTTCGACAATGGCTACCGGAGTGGGATGACCATATTTTTCAAGCAGTTCCTTCTCCAGGGAACCGGCATTGACGCCAATACGGATAGGGAGCGACCTCTCCCGGCAGGCCTTGACCACCTCCTCGACTTTCCATCTGTCACCGATGTTGCCGGGGTTGATGCGCAGCCCGGCGACACCGTTCTCGGCACAGGCCAGAGCCAGGCGATAATCGAAATGGATGTCGGCAATCACCGGCAGGGCGGAAGCAGCGCAAATCCCCCGCAAAGCTTCAGCAGCCTCCATGTCGGGGACGGCACAACGCACAATTTCGCATCCTGCCTTCTCCAGGGCGCGAATCTGGCGAAGCGTGCCTACGACATCGCGGGTGTCGGTGTTACACATGGACTGCACGGAGACGGGTGAAGTCCCGCCAACAGCCACAGGACCTACGGAAATTTGACGAGTTTTATGGCGCATGCTTTGTCCTCTAAAAAAATCGCAACCGGCTTACCGGGGGGAATTACCCTGGGTCGGATAACGAACTTGACGACACCCACGAAAATGCCATCTCAACATCGGGATTCCAACACCTGCCAAAAGGGCTTCATGAAACCATCAGTAAACGATGAAAAATCAATATTGGTACTATAGAAACCATTGCAAAAGGAGTCAAGACAGGCCGTTGAGCACCCCGCCCTGAACCCCGATACACCTGCTTACCCGATTTGCCACTCAACAAATAGCCGTTTGGCACAATACTTGATGTCGACAAATTATTCTTAATAACGAATCCATTGGGGACTATTTCCATAATTTTCAAATAGATGAGGCCGTTAAAAAAATTTTGTTTCTCATTTTATCAAAACGTTACTTCTCTTTTCGCCAACACCCTCCCGAGGGGTTGGTTTGAGGGGCATAATTCAGGCCATGACATGGAGCCTAGGTCCGGTAGTAATTCATTGCCCTCAGAAGCCTTTGTGAAAACTCACATCATCTCGGCATTCGAGAACTATGATTGCCGGAATGATTTCAACCAAAAGATGGATAGAAAGGCTCGTCAGAATTTTGGCATAACCAGCCCTTTTCTACCAAAAAAAATGGTCCGGATATTAGAAATGTCCAATTCCAGAATAATGTTTAACCAAAACAGCATCGGCCGAAAAACAAATGGACGCGAATAATATTAAACATCTTCTTCCTCCAACCATGCCTCTTTTGTCTTTTCTAAAAAGGGTGCTACCGATCTGCTGTCTTCTGCTGATCTATGGAATCGGCAACTGCCTTGCCGCCAATGGCCAAACCTCAAACCCCAGTTCAGATCTGACCATTTATAGCCTGGAAGACCTCATGGAGATGGAGGTCATTTCCCTGGCCAAAACCACCCAGAAGCTTTCCGACATTCCCGCTGCCGTTTTCGTCATTACCGAAGAGGATATCCGCCGATCGGGAGTGACAAGCATTCCCGAAGCCCTGCGCATGGTGCCCGGTTTTCAGGTGGCGAAAATTGATTCCAACACATGGGCCGTCACCTGTCGAGGGTTCAACGACCTGTTCGGGGAAAAACTGCTCATCCTGATCGACGGGCGCAGCATTTACTCACCACTCCTTTCAGGTACCATTTGGGACGAGGATGTTTTCCTGGAAGACGTGGAACGCATTGAGGTGATAAGGGGGCCGGGAGCTGCGCTGTGGGGGGCCAATGCCGTCAACGGTATCATCAATATCGTCACCAAAAATTCCCGGGACACCCAGGGAGCCCTGGTGACGGGAGGAGCCGGAAATGAAGAAAAAGGCTTCGGTGGAGTCCGTGCCGGTAGCCGCTTCGCAGAAAACAGCTTCTACCGGGTGTATGCCAAATACTTCAACCGGGATAACAGCGTCTTCTCTTCCGGCGAAGACGCGGCAGACGCATGGGAGAGGTGGCAAGCCGGATTTCGCCTTGATTGGGAAAAAAACGACAAGGACACATTGGTTTTTCATGGTGATGTTTACACCACCGATTCGGGTGGCACCACCCAAATGCCGGTTATGGGTCCGGCCTTAAGCGAAGTGACTGATTTCAAAACCGATGTCAGAGGATGGAATGTCCTGGCCCTCTGGAACCACAAGCTCTCCCCAACCTCGGACACAACAACCCAGGTCTTCTTCAACCGCTCCGACAGAAAAGAAATCTATTTTGATGCCGTTCAGGAGACCTTTGACATCGACTTTCAGCATCATTTCGCCCTTGGTCGTAGAAACGACTTCCTTTGGGGCCTCGGTTATCGCCTGTACCAGGACAAGATCGATAACAGTTTCAGGGTGTCCTTCGATCCTGATAGCCGAACCGACGGACTTTTAAGCGCCTTTGTCCAAGACCGCATCACCCTCCGCGAAGACCGCTGGTACCTGACCCTTGGCTCGAAATTCGAGCATAACGACTATACCGGCTTTGAAATCCAGCCCAACGCCAGGCTGCTGTGGAAACCCAGGGAGGACATCTCCCTTTGGGCCAGCATTTCCCGGGCTGTGCGAACCCCGGGCCGCCTCGATTCCGATTCCCGCATCAACTTCATCGTCCTCCCATACGCAAGTCCGCCACCTGACTACAACCTCATTTCCCTATTCGGCAACGACGATCTCGAATCGGAAGAGCTGATTGCCTATGAAGCCGGTTTCCGCTACCAGATTACCCCCGGGCTTTCTTTGGATATCACCGGGTTTTACAACAAATACGACAACCTGATTACCCTGGACATTGGCACACCTTACCCGGAAATCTCGCCCGCGCCCGTACACCTGGTCACTCCTCTAACCATAGTCGACAAGATGAAAGGCGAAACCTACGGTGTGGAAATCGCCGCCAGTTGGAACCCGGCGGACTTCTGGAAACTGGCCGCAGCCTATTCCTACCTGCAGATCCACTTGCACAACGACGGCAGTGTCCCTGACGCTCTGTTCAATGTAGAAGGATTTGAAGGCAACAGCCCCCATCATCAATTTTCGCTGCAGTCGCGCATGGACCTGTTGGACAATTTCGAACTTGACCTGTGGCTCCGTTATGTTGACAACCTCCCCAATATGGGCATCCCCAGCTATGTCACCTTGGATGCCCGCCTAGGCTGGCATATCAGCGACAACCTGGAACTGTCCCTGAACGGCCAGAACCTTTTTGACCACCGCCACCCCGAGGGTACTACATATTACAACGAACCCGCTGAAGTGGAACGGGGATTTTACGGCAAACTGACCTGGCGTTTCAGGTGATGAAGATATGACGAAGCGAATATTAACATATATCCTCGCAATCTTCTGCCTGCTCCTGGTTTCAAGTCCGGCGCCAAGGTCCGAAGCGGCCTCTTCATCATCCCTTACAGAAGAACAGGTTAAAGCCGCCTACATCTACAACTTCGCCAAATTCGTGCAATGGCCTGAAACGGCCTTTCTCAGTGCCAATGAGCCCCTACGCATCTGCTTTGTCGGATCGGAAGACCTTTTTAAGGCCATGGAATCCCTCAGCGACAAAACCATTCAGGGACGGCCCCTGAAAATATCGAAACGCTCAACCCTGAAAACAACCCCGGATTGCCATATCCTTTTCATCAGCCGGCATTACCAGGGAGAAGCCTGGCAAGAACTTAAGAAAAATATTTTCACTCCGGTGCTGACCATTGCCGATTTCGATTCCTTCGTTTCCGGAGGGGGCATTATCGAACTCGTCCGTGAAGGCTCGAAAATCCGTTTTGCGGTCAACATCGCGGCGGCAAGACAGGCAGGCCTGAACCTCAGCTCCAAACTTCTGAAGCTGGCCATATTTGTAGAGGAGTAACCGTGGGGAAAAAGCCTCTCCATTTTAGGATATCAGTTCGATTTAAACTTCTCCTGATGCTGGTCGGGACAGGGGCAATGATCTCCGTTCTGTTCGGATCCTATTTTGTTTTTTCGGAATTGAATGAATATAAAAAAAACGCCCTGTCCATCGTTAACACCACGGCCAAAATCATCAGCGCCAACAGCACCGCCGCCGTTGCTTTCCAGGACCCCGATGCCGCCAGGGATACCCTGTCGGCCCTGATCTCCACGCCCATGATCCGCCATGCCAGCATTCTCTCCCCCGAACGGGGAGTGTTGGCCGAATATGGCAAAAGGGATGCCGAAGACGATGCCCTGCTGAAGCAGTTTTCAGCTCTGGCCCCGGGGGAAAGACTGGCGGAAATTTTTTCTTTTCTTTCTTTTGGGCAAACCGGAAAATGGCAGGGCAGTCGTCTCCAGACCTTTCATCCCATCCACCTGGATAATGAAGTGGTCGGTGCAATATCCCTGACCGCCGATTTGTCCGACATGCATCGCGAATTCCGCCGGGAAACCATCGATGTCCTGGGCATTCTCTCCATCATCTTCGGCATCTCCATCCTCATTGCTTCATTTCTTCAGCGCATCATTTCATCGCCGTTACTCCAGCTGAGCCGGACCATGCATAATGTTTCGGAAAGTGGCAATTATTCCCTCCGGGCGAGGAAAACCACAAACGACGAAATCGGCGATCTATACGAGAGCTTCAACCAAATGCTCGGTCAGACCGAAAAACGGGATCGCGAACTAAAGCACCATCGTGAAAACCTTGAGGTTCTCGTTCAGAGAAGGACCTCCGAACTTATCGACGCCAAGGAAAAAGCCGAAACAGCCAACCATGCCAAAAGCGCTTTCCTGGCCAACATGAGCCACGAAATCCGCACCCCCATGAACGGAATTCTGGGAATGACGGAAATTCTTCTTGATACCGGACTCACCCCGGAACAGAGCCGTTTTGCCCAAAGCGTCTACACCTCCGGCGAATCCCTGCTCACGATCCTCAATGACATCCTCGATTTCTCAAAAATCGAGGCCGGCAAGATGGTTCTTGAAGCATCCGATTTCAACCTTCAGGCTTTGGTTGAAGAGGTCATGCAGATATTTAAAACACCTGCCAGCAACAAGGGCCTTGAACTGGCCCTAAACATCGATGATGATGTCCCCTTTTTCCTCAATGGCGATGTCGTTCGTCTGCGCCAGGTTCTTTCCAATCTCGTAGCTAATGCCGTTAAATTTACGGAAAGGGGCCTGGTCCTTGTCCATGTTCTTTGCGAACAAGTCATTGATGACCACCTGCAGTTGCGTTTTTCCATTCGCGACACCGGGATCGGCATCAGTCTCAAGGAGCAGGAACGTCTTTTCCTTCCTTTTTCCCAGGCAGATGAATCGACTACCCGGAGATTCGGCGGAACAGGGCTCGGCTTAGTCATCTCCAGGAAACTGGTCGAACTCATGGGCGGCCATATCGGCCTTGAAAGTGAGATCGGGAAAGGTTCCATATTCTGGTTCACCTGCACTTTTAAAAAAGGTGACGAGACGGCCGTTCCGAAACCCGCGCCAGTTTCCAAGAAGCTTCCAGTCGAGGATACCCCGAAGAAGGCTGAAGCCGCTCCCCGGGAAGTGGCCTCCAAATCCGATTTAAGGATACTTCTGGTCGAGGACAATCCGGTCAATCAGGAAGTAACCCTGGGTATCCTCAATATCTTTGGCTGCAAGGCAGATCTGGCAGAGAACGGCCTTCTGGCCCTGGAAGCCTGGGAGAAGAACAACTACGACCTGATACTTATGGACTGCCAGATGCCCGAAATGGACGGCTATCAGGCGACCGAGGCCATCCGCCGGGAAGAAAGAAAAAGAGGGGCCGCTACCCAAATCCCCGTAGTCGCCCTTACCGCCCACGCCCTCAAAGGGGACCGCGAAAAGTGCCTGGCAGCCGGCATGGACGACTTCCTCCCGAAACCTTTTAAACAACAACAGCTTCTGGATATCCTCGAAAAATGGGTGGGCTTCAAAAGCAAAGAAAACAAGGTAGATGTCACTGCAGAGAAAGCGACAGAAACTCCAGACGAAGGAACTCTTATCGACCAAAAAGCCCTGGAGAACATCCGCTCTCTGGAATCACCCGGCAATCCCGGGATTCTGGGAAAGGTAATTGAAATATACCTGCAGGAGGCCCCCCAAACCATCCAGACCCTTCGCCAGGCAATCTCTGAGGGCAACGCCGAAACCGTCCGCCAGAAGGCCCATTATTTTAAATCAGGCAGCGCAAATCTGGGCGCCATTAAGTTAGCTGAAATTTGCAAAGAGCTGGAATGCATGGGAAAAGCCGAGAATCTCAGAAATGCCGCCAAGGTTCTTGAACAAATTGATGAAATTTTCCCCAAAGTGGCAAAAGTTTTGGAAAAACAATCATCAACAGACAGTAAGCGCTGAAAAAATAACCACCGTTTATGGGAGTAGTAATTAATGGGCAACAGGATAATTCCCCTGAAAAATTCAACTATTACCCCAGCGACTTTAGTCAGGTTGTTTATTGGGGTCTTTTGTTCTTTTCTGGCTTTGGGCTCCCCATCAGTGGCTCGGTGCGAAACTCGGTTGACCGCGGTCAAGAC
>JAFGRU010000032.1 GCA_016934985.1 Deltaproteobacteria bacterium | reverse complement strand
GCCGTAGATTCGGCGGTCAATGTGTCGTTTTTAGCAGCAGACGGGGGTAAAACCAGTCTGCGGAAAATTTGTTCACGGATTCAGGTATACCATAAGTCGAGGGGCGAAAAATATCATACCAGGCTGTAATCGGCCGATTCGCGGCAGTGCCGCAGTTTTTCCAGACAGTTAAGGAGATTTTGTTTCCTTTTTTTTAAACCTTCTTTATATTCATGAATATCAGTGTGGGTAATTTCGGTGCCTATATCCGAAATCGCCACCTCCAATACTTCTTCCATTAGTTTTTTTTCGCCTGGATTAAAATCTATTTGTGTCATTGATTAATTCCTCCTTGGCGGATGTCTTAAGGCCCTTTCCAGATGATCCTCTGCGCAGTGTTTCCTATTTCAAAGTCTAATCAAACATTTGTTGTTTTCAATTCATAATCTTTTTAGGGAAAAATTATTTTTCTTCTTTATTGGGGGACCAATCGGCATTTTTAAGTGTAAATGCTTAGGAAAGAATAAATGATTAATTATTAATTAAAGAAATTGCATAAGCCAATGAATAAGGCGCATTTTGTCGGTGGTGAGATAAAGGATAAGTTGACTTCCCTTAGTTGGTTTTAAATACTACAATTTTAAAACATCTTTTGATATTTATTGTTGAGAAATGTTTCAAAGGAAGCTAGTATCGTTTGACTTTTTTTCAATTTTGTTTTGTCATTTTATTAAGGGGGGATGTATGAAAAATTGGGTAGGCATTTTTGGAACGACTGTTTTATCGCTATTTTTTTGCGGCGCTGCTTTTGGCGCCGGTTTCCACATTCATGAACAGGGAGCCAAGGCGATGGGAATGGCTAATGCCTTTGCAGCTCAGGCTGATGATCCTTCGGCATTGTTCTATAATCCTGCAGGTATCGCTTTTCAGGAGGGCACGAAGATCAGTCTCGGGGTGACGGTTATTAATGTACCGGAGACGGAGTTTAATGGAACCACAGAACTGGGAAACAGTAGTTCCAACCCCGCCGCAGGGGATACGGTTAACGGTGTTGATGAAAAAGCGCGAAAAGATATTTTCTTTCCTCCGAACCTTTATATCACCCATTCCATGGTTGATAGGCCTTTTTCTTTTGGGATTGGTTTTAATTCTATCTATCCCTTGGCCAAGCGTTGGTCATCCACCAGCCCATTTAGGGATGAAATCAAAGAACTTGCTATCAAGCCTTTCAATATTCAGCCTACTGTTGCATATCGCATCGATAAATGGAACCTGGCTCTAGCTGCCGGCATCGATTATACCTATGCCCAGGTGTGGCTGGAAAAGTCACCCTACACAGATGTAGCCCCTGGTGTCGATGGCGGTGCAACAAATCTTGGGGATATGGAAATAGAGGGTGACGGCGATGGTTGGGGTTACAATTTCGGTTTGCTCTGGAAACCGATAGAAAAGGTTTCCGTAGGCGTGGCCTACCGGAGTGAGATCAAGCTAGATATCAGCGGTGATGCCGATTTTCTTAGTTTCGTAGCGCCCGCTGGAAGTCCCTATGGCACTTTTAATGGCGGGGCGTCAACGGAAATTACTCTCCCTGACACCTGGAGTTTCGGAATTGCCTATAAACCGACTCAAAAACTTACTCTGGAATTCGATGCAGACCGATTTGGCTGGAGCTCTTATAAGGAGTTGGATATTGATTTGACCAACTCAACAATTGGCGACCCGGCAGCTGCTCCTAAAAATTGGGACGATTGTTGGGCCTATCGCTTCGGCATGCAGTACAGTGTCAATGAAAACCTCGACCTGCGTCTTGGCTATGCCTATGATACCACCCCTCAGCCCGATTCCACCGTGGGGCCCGAATTGCCCGATGCCGACCGGCATAACTATACTTTCGGGATCGGTTATAAATTCGGCAATGCCCAATTCGACCTGGCCTATATGTTTGTCGATTTTAAGGATCGGACGGTTGACAACGATATCCAGACCGGAACGTACAAGAGCGAGGCCCATCTGCTTGCAGCCAATCTGACCTATACTTTCTAGGGTGTGATTTAATTTCACCCCTTGCTTTTCAGGCCGTATTTCCTGTTAGAATAGGAGATAAAATGCCTTGACATGACTTCGGAACTTCTGTTAATAACTTATCATTTCAATGATTAGGCACGTAGCTCAGTGGGAGAGCACTACCTTGACACGGTAGGGGTCGGCGGTTCAATCCCGCCCGTGCCTACCATAATCATTGGAAACCGGTAACAAGAACGAGGCATCTGCGGATGCCTCTTTTCGTTAGGGAGAATAAAGCATGGCAATTTCAATCCAGTTTCCCGACGGTCAGAAAAAAGAATTTTCCAATGGAATTACCGCATTGGAAGTAGCGCAAAGCCTGGGCGGGAAAATAGCTAAAACCGCGATTGCCGCACGCCTTAATGGTAATCTGGTCGATATTTCAACCCCGATTGAAAGTGATGCCGCCATTGAGCTGGTCCCCCTTAACAGTGAGGATGGGCTGGATATTTATCGCCATACCGCCGCCCACCTCATGGCCCATGCCGTTAAGGACCTTTACGGGGATGATGTACAGGTCACCATTGGGCCATCCATTGAAAACGGTTTTTATTACGATTTTTTTTCTGAGAAACATACCTTTACCCCTGATGAGTTTGAGACCATTGAAAAACGCATGACCGAATTAGCCGCCGCTGATCTTCCTATTCACAGGGAAGTCCTCGACCGGGAAGAGGCTATTCGCATGTTTCGTGAAATGGGGGAAGCCTTCAAGGTCGAGCTCATTGAAGACTTGCCTGACCAGCAGGTTTCCATTTACAGACAAGATAACTTTGCCGACCTCTGTCGTGGGCCCCATCTCCCGTCGACCAAGCTTTTAAAAGCTTTTAAACTTACCAGCGTAGCCGGAGCCTATTGGCGTGGTGATGAAAAAAAAGCCATGCTGCAAAGAATCTATGCCACCGCCTTTCTTGATAAAAAAGAACTCAAGGCTTACCTGCAGAAGCTTGAGGAGGCTCGCAAAAGGGACCATCGGAAGCTCGGCAAAGAACTCGATCTTTTTTCTTTCAGTGAGGAAGCCGGTGCCGGACTGGCCATTTGGCATCCAAAGGGTGCTCTTTTAAGAACCCTGCTGGAGGATTTCGAAAGACGCGAACATTTGAAACGTGGATATGACATTGTTGTTGGGCCGCAGATTCTGCGTACTGATCTCTGGCAAACCTCGGGTCACTACAACAATTATCGTGAAAACATGTATTTTACCGAGGTGGATGGGCAGGGTTACGGTATAAAACCCATGAACTGCCTCGCGCATATGCTGATTTATAAATCGAAATTGCGTTCCTATCGTGACCTGCCGTTAAGGTTTTTCGAGTTGGGTACGGTTCACCGGCATGAAAAATCAGGTGTTCTTCATGGTCTTCTCAGGGTCCGTGAGTTCACCCAGGACGATGCCCATCTGTTTTGTACTCCGGAACAACTGAATGACGAAATAACAGGGGTTATCAAGTTCGTTCAGGATGTAATGGGGATTTTTGGATTTGATTTTGAGCTTGAGATATCAACAAGGCCGGAAAAATCGATCGGAACTGACGAAGATTGGGAGCGCGCGACAGAGGCCTTGATGGCGGCTTTGCGGGGAACCGGATTGCCGTTTGACATTAATGAGGGAGATGGTGCATTTTACGGCCCCAAGATTGACGTTAAGCTCAAGGATGCTCTTGACAGGCGGTGGCAGTGTGCTACAATCCAGTGCGATTTCACCCTCCCAGAGCGTTTTGATCTCACCTATGTTGGCAAAGATGGGGGAAAACATCGGCCCGTTATGCTCCATCGCGTTATTCTCGGCGCGATTGAAAGATTTGTCGGTGTTCTGATCGAACATTTCGAAGGGAAATTTCCGCTTTGGCTTTCACCGGTCCAGGCTGTTGTTCTTAACGTGACGGACAATCAGCAGGAGTACGCGGAGAAGGTCTTTTTGCAGTTACGGGATGGCGGAATTAGGGTTAAAAAAGATTTGCGTAATGAAAAATTGAGTTTCAAGATTCGGGAAGCCCAGCAGGAAAAGGTTCCTTACATGCTGATCATCGGTGACCAGGAGATGGCTGAAGGAACGGTGACCCCGCGTTTCAGAACCGGGAAAAACCTCGATGCTATGACTCCTGAAGAATTCGCCAAACTGGTTGGCGAAGAGTGTGCCAAATATAAATAGACTAAAACCGAGGAGGTGGCGTCATAGCTAAATTAGAAGTCAGGGTTAACGAAGCCATTAGGGCCAAAGAGGTTCGTGTTGTTGACGGTGAAGGCGAAGTCCTTGGTATCATGACAGTCCCGGATGCTTTGGTAGCAGCAGAGGAGCGCGGGCTTGATCTGGTTGAGGTGTCGCCAAACGCTTCACCCCCAGTTTGCCGGATTATGGATTTTGGCAAATATAAATACCAGGCCAGCAAACGTGCAGTAGAAGCAAAAAAGAAAACTGCTCGCATCGAAATCAAAGAGGTCAAGCTTCGTCCCAAAACCGAAGAACATGATTTCAATTTCAAGGTCCGGAATGCCCGCCGATTTTTAGAAAGCGGCAACAAGGTTAAAGTGACTATCATGTTCCGTGGCCGAGAGGTGACTCACCCTGAGTTTGGTCTCAAGCTTCTTGAAAAGGTTGCCACTGCAACCGAAGATCTTGGACAAGTGGAAAGCAGAGCGAATATGACGGGGCGGACCATGAGTATGGTTATCGCTCCGGTTAAAAATAAACCTGATACGAAAGAGTAAGGGTTAAGCCGTTTTTAAAAGGAGAAAAAAATGCCAAAAATCAAGACTAATCGTGGCGCGGCCAAACGGTTTAGAAAAACCGGAACGGGTAAAATCCGTCGCAACAAGGCCTATACCAGCCACATTCTGACCAAAAAGACCACCAAGAACAAGAGAAACCTGCGCCAAGGGACGCTGGTCGATAAATCCGACGCTAAAAATATCAACAAACTGATCCCTTACCTCTAATCCACACCGAACTGGCGACCTATTTGAGTCGGTAGTCAGGCCGAGAACTTTGGGGAATGTCTCCCCCTTTAGATCCGGCCTGCGGCGAATTCATCCACGAAAGGAAACAAGATGCCAAGAGTCAAACGAGGATTCAAAGCGAGACGTAGAAGAAACAAAGTTCTCAAACTAGCCAAAGGTTTTCGCGGCGGGCGGAGCAAGTTGTTCCGTAGCGCTGTTGAAGCTGTAGACCGTTCTCTCAAGTATGCCTATCGGGACCGCAAAGCAAAAAAACGTGATTTCAGATCTCTTTGGATCGTAAGAATCAATGCTGCGGCCCGTGAAAATGGGCTAACTTATGGCCGCTTGATTAACGGCCTGAAAAAAGCCGGCATTCAGCTTGACCGGAAAGTTCTGGCGGAACTTGCTGTTAGTGATCCCAAGGGTTTCGCCAACATTGTCGATCAGGCCAAGGCTCAATTACAATAGACTTTTTCAACCAAAGGGGGGACGTTCTGTTCTTCCCTGCTCGATTTTGTTTAAAGTAATGGAAGCCTTTGGCTTCCATTACTTTTTTCAGGGAATTCAAAATTTTTTAAAAGTCCTTGAAGCTGGTGTGCCCTTCCGGAGCACATTGAATTACTTCTCCGTAAGGGCTACCTCTTACAAGGTGGAATATCCTTTTTGAGGACGCTGTTGATTCTAATTTTTTATTGATGCTTAAATCTTCGGAATGCGGACACTATGAAATCCAAGTTGGAAGATATTTTAAAAAATGCCAGGGGGCTTTTCCAGGAGGCTGACACCGAAGCGTCACTTAATGATCTTAAGGTGCGCTTTCTTGGGAAAAAAGGTGAATTGACCAACGTAATGAAGGGCATGCGAGACTTGTCTGCCGAAGAAAGACCTCTTATCGGCAAGATCGTCAATGACATCAAAAATGAAATGGAAGAACTCTTCGACGCTCGTCGCGAGGACATCCATCATGCTTCTCTGGATCGCAAATTACGTGAGGAAAAGATTGATGTTACTTTGCCTGGGCGGCGTTCTCCCAGAGGCTCAAAACATCCCATCACGCTGGTAACGGAAGAGATCAACGAAATTTTCTCAACCCTCGGTTTTGGTGTTGTCGAAGGCCCTGAAATTGAAAATGATTACCATAATTTTGAGGCTCTCAACATTCCTAAAAACCATCCTGCCAGAGATATGCAGGACACTTTTTACGTTTCTGACGATATCGTACTCCGAACTCATACCTCGCCGGTCCAGATCCGCACTATGCTGCAGCACAAGCCTCCCTTGAAGGTTATCGCACCAGGAACCGTTTATCGCCGCGATTCCGACCTGACTCACAGCCCCATGTTTCATCAGGTGGAAGGGCTCCTGGTTGATTACAAGGTAACTTTTGGTGATCTTAAAGGTACCTTGCAGGCATTTCTCAACCGTTTTTTTGGGAAAAAGATCGGTGTTCGTTTTCGTCCTTCCTTTTTTCCTTTTACCGAGCCGAGTGCTGAGGTCGATATCCAATGTGTAATTTGTAGCGGCAAGGGCTGCAGGGTATGCAAGGATACTGGATGGCTTGAAATCCTTGGTTGCGGCATGGTCGATCCTGAAGTATTTAAAGCTGTTGATTACGATCCCGAGGTTTTTTCAGGCTATGCTTTCGGGGTGGGTCTTGAACGTCTTTGTATGTTGAAGAACGGTATCAGCGATCTGCGTCTTTTCTTCGAAAATGACATTCGATTTCTGAAGCAATTCACTAATTAGGACAATAATTTGTCACCTGTTAGTTAATGAAGGATATCAATAAATGATTGTCACCAGCAACTGGTTGAGGGAATTTGTCGATTTTGATTTTTCGCCTGAGGATTTGGCCCATCGCATTACCATGGTCGGCCTCGAGGTCGAAGCCATGGAAAAACTCGGCGAAGGTCTTGATAGCGTTATTGTCGCCCGCCTGGCCGCGGTTGAACCTCATCCGGATGCTGAGCGTCTGACTCTTTGCCGTGTTGAAACCGGAAAAGAAGAAATTCCTGTCGTTTGCGGTGCTACAAATCATAAAACCGGTGATCTTGTCGCATTGGCCCAGGTTGGTACCGTCTTGCCCGGAAACTTTAAAATTAAAAAAAGCAAGATCCGGGGATGTGAATCCGTCGGCATGCTCTGTTCCGAAAAAGAGCTTGGATTGTCTGAAGAATCAGCCGGTATCATGATCCTACCCCCCGACTTGACTTTAGGTACGCCTGTTTTCGATGCCTTAAAACTCAAAGACGTGCGTTTTGAAATTGGGCTGACACCCAACCGTTCCGATTGTTTAAATGTTGTCGGCATTGCCCGCGAGGTAGCGGCTTTGGCAGGAAAGCCTTTGCGTCCTGTTGTTCCCAAGGTATTGAAAGGGTTAGGGGACATCAACACCCATACTTCAATCTGTGTTGAGGAACCCGATCTTTGCCCCAGGTACACCGCACGCCTGATTCGAGGTGTAAAAATCGGCCCTTCTCCTGCCTGGCTTGCCCAGCGGCTTGAAAGTGTCGGCATTCGCTCCATCAGTAATGTTGTGGATGTCACCAACTTCGTCATGATGGAATTGGGTCAACCCCTTCATGCCTTCGACTTCAACCATCTGCGCGAAAACCGTATCGTGGTGAAAAGGGCCGGTGCCGGTGAAATTTTTACCACCCTCGACAGCAAGGAACATAAACTTTGCGAGGACGACCTTGTTATTTGTGATGGTCAGGGATCGGTTGCCCTTGCAGGGGTAATGGGGGGTGAAAATTCAGAAATTGATGTAAATACTATTGATGTCCTGCTGGAAAGCGCCTATTTCGATCCCAACACGGTCAGACGGACGAGCAAAAGGTTAGGGATTCATACGGAAGCTTCTCACCGTTTTGAGCGGGGGATTGATATCGATATGGTCCCCGTTGCTCTCGAACGCGCCACCCAACTGATTGTAGAGACTTCTGGCGGCGAAGCGGCTGGCGGTTTAATTGATGTTTTTTCGCCACCAGCCAGAATTGAACGTTTGACAATTTCTACCGAAAACACCAATGCTCTTCTCGGCATCCAAATTGACACCGTTCAAATCAAAGGCCTTCTTGAGAGTATCGGCTTGTCGGTAAAAAATTTGGGCAGTGAAATGCTTGAGGTTAAAGTACCCTCTTTCCGCCATGATCTTGAAAGGGAGGTTGATCTCGTTGAAGAGGTGGCCCGTCTTTACGGCTATGACCATATCCCGGTCACCTTGCCGGCTGGAGAGATGGAATCCTGGCTGGTTCCTCCCCACGGCAAACCTGTGACGCGGTTGCGTGAATGTCTCACGGCTCTTGGGTTTTCAGAGATTGTAAATTATTCTTTCGTCTCTCCTCTGTCCTGGGACCGCATTCTGCTTGCAAACGACGATTCTCGAAGGGAAAACATCAGATTACTCAATCCCCTTGCCGAAGATCAGTCTGTCATGAGAACTTCTTTGGTCCCCAGCCTGTTGGAATGCCTTTCTAAAAATATCGCCTACCGTTCCCGGGATCTGAAACTTTTTGAATTGCGGCCGGTTTTTTTCGTTTCCGAAGGGGCAGAGATTGCTCATGAAAAGCTCGCTTTGAGTCTTGCCATTTGTGGGCGTCGCGAGCCCGAGGGTTGGGCTCAGGATGGCGAGGATGTTGATTTTTATGATTTAAAGGGTGTTGTCGAAGAAATCCTCGCTCTTTTTCTAATTGAACAGGTCGTTTTTGATGAGAAATCGAGCGATGCCTTTTATCATCCCGGAAAATCCTGTGTCATAAAAATAGGCAGCCAGGTTTTAGGCACCATGGGTGAAATCCATCCCAAAGTACTAGAATCTTTCGATCTTGACAACTCGGTCTATCTCCTTGATCTCGACCTTGAAATACTTTTCCAAAATACAGGTGTGTCCAAAAGGTTCCAAATACCCTCCAAATTCCCCGAAACCCAGAGAGATACTGCTTTACTGGTCGATATTGATATTATTGCTCAAGAGGTTTTTGATACGGTCAAAAAGGTAAAAAGTCCCTATCTCCGGGACTGTGTTCTCTTTGACCTTTACCGGGGGAAGGGAATTCCGGAAAGCAAAAAGAGTTTGGCTGTGCGTATGCGCTATGGTTCTGACGAAAAAACTCTAACCGATGAAGAGGTCAACAAGGCTCATCAGAAAATTGTCGATTCTCTTTGCAAAAGGCTAGGTGCTGAAATTCGTTAAAAAATTGGGTTGCTAACCCTGCTATCCTATGGTATAGAATTCTGTAATATCAATTACATATACTCAATTAC
The DNA here is from genome assembly GCA_016934985.1 of Deltaproteobacteria bacterium. Lineage (GTDB taxonomy): Bacteria > Desulfobacterota > Desulfuromonadia > Desulfuromonadales > JAAYDE01 > JAFGRU01. Next base: position 13,645 of record JAFGRU010000032.1, on the reverse strand, counting down.
ATAGGCTTTGCATCTAGGAGGAAGTATGACGAAAGCGGATATTATTGAGAAAGTCTATTTAAAAACCGGCTTTTCTAAAAAAGAGTCCGCTGAAATTGTCGAGCAGGTTTTTGATCTGGTTAAAACCACCGTTGCTAAAGGGGAGAAAATAAAACTCGCCGGGTTCGGAAACTTTGTCGTCAAGGAAAAAGCCACCCGTCGCGGCCGCAATCCCCAGACTGGTGAGGAAATTGAGATTTCTTCCAGAAGAATTCTGACCTTTAAACCGAGTCAGGTTTTGAAAAGCGCAATTAACGGTGAAGGAGAGGACTGAAGGCCTGCCTGATTTATGGATGCCAGGATTCCTGATAAGCTTTATTTCAAAATCGGTGAAGTTGCCGAAATTGTTGGTGTAAAGCCTCACGTTTTACGTTACTGGGAATCCGAGTTCAGTCGTTTTCGTCCCGCAAAAAGTACTAAAAACCAAAGGCTTTACCGGAGGCAGGATATTGAACTTGTTCTGAAGGTCAAGGACTTGCTCTATAACCAGGGTTTCACTATTGCCGGCGCAAAAAAGAAACTGCGTGAAGAATCGCCTGCCATTGCAGTTGAACCAAGTCAAAGCTATTGTGAAAATGAACGAAAAAAAACTCTTCTCAAGGAAATTCGAAACGATCTACTCAAGCTTCGGACAGCCCTTGGTGGACGCTTGTTTCTTTGATGACTGCCTATTATTTGCTTTATCTTGTCTTGCCCAATAGACCCGCTAAACAGCCATCGTCTTTTTACTCCCAAAATTCTTTTCTTTTTTTGCATCCCTGTGATGCCCTATGAGATGATATGGACTTCTCCATCGCTCGCAGAAACATGGTGGAAAGGCATCTCAAGGCCAGGGGAATAACTGATCAACTGGTGCTTGAAACCATGCTCCAAGTACCCCGCCATCTCTTTGTTGAGGGGGCTCTTCAAAGCCAGGCTTACAGTGACTATCCTCTCCCTATCGGCGAAGGCCAGACAATTTCCCAGCCTTATATCGTGGCATTAATGACGGCCTCTCTGGCCCTTAAAGGAAAAGAACGGGTTCTTGAAATAGGAACGGGTTCAGGTTATCAGGCGGCGGTACTGGCCAGCATAGTGTCCAAAGTTTACAGTATTGAAAGAAATGCTAATCTGGCGCGAAGAGCCAGGCTGATATTTGACCGCACCGGAATTCGAAACGTTATTGTCAAAGTTGGAGATGGCTGTCTCGGGTGGGAGGAGGAATCACCGTTTGATGGTATCCTGGTGACTGCTGGTGCTCCTGCCGTTGTTGATACCTTGAAATATCAACTTGCTGTCGGTGGGCGTCTGATAATTCCTGTTGGCCCAGGCCGAGAACAGGTTCTCAAATGCTTGACGCGGAGCGGGGAAAATGAGTTCCAGGAAGAGGATCTCGTCAGGTGCCGGTTTGTGCCCTTAGTTGGCCAGTATGGTTGGAAGGACGCGAATTCTTCATAATGTTTCGACGACTTTACGATTGGGTTCTTCATTGGGCACATACCCCTTATGGTGCTCCGGCACTTTTTATTCTTGCATTTGCAGAATCTTCTATCTTCCCGATTCCGCCGGATGTGCTGCTTTTACCTCTGTGTCTATCCAAGCCCGGGAAATCCCTGAAATTTGCCCTTGTCACCTCCATAGGCTCAGTTATTGGTGGAGTTGGCGGGTATTTAATCGGGTATGGGTTGTGGAGTTTGACCAGTGTCTTTTTCTTTAACTACATTCCAGGTTTTACCCAGGAAAAGTTTCAGTTGGTTCAGGACCTATTTTCCCAATATAATTTTTGGATTGTTTTCATTGCCGGTTTCAGTCCTATCCCTTACAAAATTTTCACCATTGGAGCAGGGGTTTTCAAGGTTAATTTCCCCCTTTTTTTTCTTGCTTCAGCCTGCAGCAGGAGCCTGAGGTTTTTTCTTATTGCTGGTTTGGTTTACTTCTTCGGTGTACCTATCCGCAACTTCATCGATAAATACTTCAACCTTTTGACCTGGATTTTTACCGCTCTTTTGGTGGGTGGCTTTCTCCTTTTAAAACTACTATAATAGCCTCGTGCTTATCCTGGGCGAATGATTTTGGCCCGTCAGCAATTGCGGCGTTTTGTTATCTCATTCAATTACCTGGGAAATGGCGCTCCTTTTGACTTATTTTGCAAAACCGAAAGAACGATCGACGTTATTCGGGGATCATGAATCTTTTGTTTCGAAGGCTGGGAATCCTTCTTCTGCCAGCTCTTATATTGCTACTTGGCTGTGCCAAGCATGGCATCTATCACTCAGTCCGCGAAGGGGAAACCCTTTATCGGATTGGGAAAACATATGATATTGACCCTCAATATTTGGCAAGAACCAATGGGATATTTATTGCCAGAAATCTGAAGGCAGGGCAAAAACTATTTATTCCTGGGGCTGAATACCCTCGCAAGGTTGTTCCATACGGCCAAACTTTATCAGAAAAAAAAGATGTTGCTCGCACCCAATCCCCGAAAAAAAAACCCAAGGCTTCTCAAAAATCCTCCCGCAAACGCAAAATTTCTGCCAAAATCCCCACAAAAACCACCAAAAATCCAGCTTCGATCGGAGTAAAGCCGAAATTTTCCTGGCCTGTCAAAGGACGGGTTCTACGTCCTTATAACCCGAAAGGGAAAATTCCCTGTCGCGGCCTGGAAATTTCTGCTTCTATAGGGACGGCTGTTAAATCAGCTGGAGCCGGTCGGGTCATTTATAGTGGCAATGGTATCCGAGGTTATGGAAACCTCCTGATTTTGGAACATGAAAATTCTTTTTTTACTGTTTATGGTTTTAACCAGAAAAACCTGGTTCAAACCGGTTCCTTTGTCGGTGATGGTGAGAAAATTGCGCTAAGCGGCCGTCCGCCCGATGGTAGAAGCCCACGTCTCCATTTCGAAGTTCGGAAAGGGAATGAGGCCCAAAATCCAAGATTATTCTTGCCATGAAATGCCCCATCGCCTAAACTCTAAGCCAGAAATCCTAAATAAAAGGGGGATTCTATATGGATGACATGGAAGAGATGGAAAGCGCAGAGTTTGAGGAAGAAAATTCTCCAGAGCCTGTCGATAATGTTGAAGAGGACGCAGAAACAGAAGATGACGAGGTTTCGGAGAAAGACCCGGCCCCTGGAGTTCAGGAACACTCAGATGATGCCATCAAGCTCTATCTGAAGGAGATACAAACTACCAAGCTATTAACCGCCCAGGAGGAGAGGGAACTTGCGCAAAGGATTTCCCTTGGGGATGAAAGCGCCCGCAATCGAATGATTGAGTCCAACCTGCGTCTGGTTGTAAAAATTGCCAAACGTTACATGAATCGGGGGCTCCCTTTTCTTGATCTCATCGAAGAAGGGAATATGGGGCTTATCAAAGCTGTTGAACGTTTTAAAATAAGCAAGGAGTGTCGCTTTTCCACCTATGCTACATGGTGGATCCGCCAATCCATAGAAAGGGCTATCGTCAACCAGAGCCGTACCATCAGGGTCCCTGTTCATGTTTCTGACGACATCAATAAACTGATTAAAGTGACGCGTGAACTGATCACCGATCTCAACCGTGAACCCAAACCGGAAGAGGTTGCTACAGCTATGGACGTCGATATCTCCTATGTTACCCGTCTCATGGTTCTGGTGAATAAAACCTATTCTATCGAACGGCCCATGGGCGAAAACAATGATTACAGCCTTATGGATACCCTGGAGGATTCCTCATCCGTCGACCCCGCTTCATTTGTTGAAGATATTAATAAATATCTATGCGTTTCCGAGTGGTTAAGTCAACTCAACGAGAATGAGCGTGAAATCCTTACCCTTCGCTTCGGTCTTGATGATAAGGACCCCCAGACCCTGGACACTATTGGTCAGCAATTCGGGGTAACCCGCGAGAGGATACGTCAGATAGAAGCCAAAAGCCTTGAAAAGCTTAAAAGAATCAGGGAAGAAAGCCACATGCTTGACGACGTTCCTGAAAGCCGGTAAAGTCTTTTTCAAGTTTTTTCGAGGAACACCTTTATATATTTATAAATATTGTGTTTTTTTGATTTGTTTATGGCCCCGTAGCTCAGCAGGATAGAGCAACCGCCTCCTAAGCGGTAGGCCTTGGGTTCGAATCCCGACGGGGCCGCCAATAAAATAACCTGGCAGCGTTTTCTGTTATTTGAATGAATAAGCTGTCAGGCCCACCCAGTTTCCCTTCCATTTTTTCAGGAAAAAAATGAGGAAGATATTTGAGGAACTTGTCTATCAATTGATGCGGGCTTTTGTCTGGTTGCTGGGAAGCATGCCCTTGTCTTGGAGCCGTCGATGTGGAACGGTTTTCGGACACCTTTGCTATGCTGTGGCCAGGCGCCGGCGCAAAATAGCCATGGACAACCTTAAGCTGGCTTTTCCCGAGATGACCTTGCCTGAAAGGAAAAAACTTTCTCGACAGGTCTTTGACAACCTGGGAATGCTGATTTTTGAAATATTGTGGTCCTGCAAGCTTGATAAAAAATCGTTCCCCAGATACTTTAGAATTGAAGGGCGTGAGCATATTGACAGTGCTTTTTCCAAAGGCCGGGGAGTTCTTACCCTATCTGCTCATTTCGGCAACTGGGAAGCGCTGAGTGTGGTTGGGGAGATGGTTGGTTATCCGGCCACTGCGCTGTATCGTCCTCTCGATTTTCCGCCCCTCGAGCGTCTGGTTTTAAAGTTGAGGACGCGTTTCGGGGCACGCCAAATACCCCGCAAGAAAGCTTTCAGGCAAATCATCCAAACTTTGAACGAAAAACAAATGATCGGCCTGCTTTTCGACCAACATGTCACAAAAAAAGAGGGGGTCTATGTCAACTTTTTCAATCATCCTGTTTCAACCAGCAAAGGCCTGGCCCAGCTGGCGTTAAAAACTGAAGCGCCGGTTTTGCCACTTTTCCTTGTTCGTGAAAAAGGGGGTTTTTGTGCTCAGTGTTTACCTGAAATTCCTTTAATCAGGACTGGGGACAAATTTAATGATGTTAAACTCAATACGGAACAGTATAACCGTGTAATTGAAGAGATGATTCGTCGTTATCCTGAGCAATGGTTGTGGGTCCACCGCAGGTGGAGACCCGAGGATTTTGACAATTGGCTGGAGCAGGAGAAGCTGAACCCGAGCTAAGATTTACTGTGATTCTGATTTAAAACTGATTTGCCGCAAATCCAAAAAGGTACCTGGAAAATATCCGGGTACCTTTTTGGATTTGTCATTATTCAGCTTGTCGGCACAATGCCTCGCCTCGCCCATTCCAAGGGCCGCGTGAACCCATCCATGGGGCTTGGCTTCCGCCATCCGGGAGGCAGAGATGCTCTTTCCATGGGCGACACGGGTCCTAGTGCTGAATAGTGACTTTAATTTTTTTGTGGAAAAGAATTATTTAAAAAATTCTTTTCGTATTCGGCCATCAATTCAGACCTTAGATCGTACAAGCCCCTGCTCATGGAAACCTTGTAGATATGGGGGTTTTCCAAACGCAAAGAACCTTCTGGAAGACGGGACAGTTGATCCTGACAATGGTCTGCGATTTTTTCCAGAGGGGGGAGGTCGAGGAGAATTTTGCCATAATCCATTACCGTGCAACGGATGTTTTCCAGATGTGTTTCCCGGGTTATTTTTTTGTAGCGTAAGGGGTTGGTGGGGTCATAGACAATGTCTCCGGGGTGGACGGTTTCATTTTCGCGGCATATGACATCCTGCTCGAAATTTCCTTCGGAACCGATAACCCGATAAAGAACCTTTCGGTCCGGCAATGTGGCCTTGGCAATGTCACTGGTGACTTTCAGTTTGGGGCTGTCCTCGAAACGGACCAGTTTATAAACACCCCCAAGAGCACCTCCACCGGGCCCCATGCAGGTGGCGAGCTTGGTACCCACGCCATAAATATCGACGGTTCCACCTTCACTGCGAATCGACTGGATAACATATTCATCCAACTCACTGGAGGCCACAATTTTCACTTCCGGAAAACCTTCCTGATCAAAAGCGTCTCTGACCTTTTTACTCAAATAGGCCAGATCGCCTGAATCGAGGCGAATCCCTGCGAGTTCATGGCCTTTTGCGCGTAGCTCGCGGGCTACGATGAGGGCATTGGGAAGGCCACTTTTCAGGGTGTCGTAAGTATCTATGAGGAGAATACAACTGTCTGGAAAACATTCGGCATAGGCCCGAAAGCTACTCAATTCGTCGGGAAAAGCCATGATCCAGCTGTGGGCATGGGTCCCCTTGACGGGAATGCCGAAAAGCTGCCCTGCCCAGACATTGCTGGTGCTGCGAACCCCGCCGATATATGCTGCCCTGGCTTCACTTAAACCGCCATCGGGACCGTGGGCGCGGCGTAGGCCGAATTCTAAAACCTGGGCTTTTCCTGCAATGGTTTTGATGCGGGCGGCCTTGGTGGCAACCAGGGTTTGAAAGTTGATAATATTTAAAAGTGCCGTCTCAACAAGCTGAACCTCTGCCAGTTTTCCCTCAACCGTCAGGAGCGGCTCGTTGGCGAAGACGGCGGTTCCCTCCTGGGGTGCGGTTACCTTGGCTTGAAACCGAAAGTCAGCCAGATAGGCGAGAAAATCGGATTGGAATATACCCAGCCCTCTGAGGTAGTCGATATCCCGGGAAGAAAAGCGCAATTGCGTAAGGTATTTCAGGGCAGGTTCGAGGCCGGCAAAAACAGCGTAGCTGCTGTGAAAGGGATTTTTGCGGAAAAACAGGTCGAAGGCCACCTCTTTTTCATGCATGTTTTCCCTGAAAAAACCGGCCATCATGGTTAATTCATAGAGATCGGTTAATAAAGGAGAATATTTGAAATCAAACATGAGGCCTCACTTTCAGAAAACCAAAAGATCGGATGATGAAAAACCTTGCGCTTACTTGTTTTAAAAATTTTAAATACCCACCCATGAAAGGGCGAGGCCTCCTAACCCGTAACAAATGAGAACGATGCTGGTAATTCCCAGGAATTTAAAAAAGGTCATATTTTCAGGATGGGTTTGGGAACGGAGAGGAAAGATGAGGCCGATTAAGGCGCCACCAAGTGCCCCGCCAAGATGACCGGCATTATCAGCTCCGACCATGAGACCAAAGACAAAGGCAAATACTGCCCATTGAAGCATCATGTTGCGCTGCTGCCGGGCCATGGGGCCACCCAAGCGGTGAAAGAACACGATAGAAAAGCCAATCAGACCGAAAAGAGACCCCGAAGCGCCCACAACCGGTGTCATGGGGTGCCAGATTAAACCAGCCAAGGTCGCGGTCAAAGCTGAGAAAACATAAAGACTCAGAAAAATATTTTTCCCGAGCTCACGCTCTACCGGCTTGCCAACCTGAAGAAGAACCACCATATTAAAACCGAGATGAATAAGGCCGGCATGAGTAAAAGCATAAGAAATGCAACGCCACCATTGACCTTTATTTAAAACCAGGGGCCAGGCTTGACCCCCCATATGGAGAAGCAGGCCGGTGGAGGGAGAAAGAACCGGTTTAAGACCAAAACCGGCAAGAATTCCGACTATTACCATCCAGGTAAAAAGAATCAAATTGGCGTAAACGATCAGGTGGGTCCAGGAAAATTCAGGCCTACCTCCAAATTTTTTAAAACCAGAGCGCATAAAATTAGCATTCCATCAGTAAAAAGTTGTTGAGAAATACCTTGTCATCAAAGAGTTTTGTTTTCTTCTTCAAATATTTCAAAAAATATCCTTGCAGGCAAGGACTTATTATGAACCAGGTCGAATTGGCCAGTTGTGGCTTGAAAGAAGAGGCTCGGATAGGGATAATGAGTAGAGTAAAAGTTTTTTTGGGTATGTTTAAAACAAAATGGAAGGGAAAGCTCAATGGCTCTTGAAACCGTTAATCCTGCAACCGGAAAGCTGGTTAAAAGATTCGAAGAATGGACCCTGGAAAAAACCCTCATGGAATTGGAAAAAACTGCTCGGGCATGGCCAACGTGGGCAAACAGAAGTTTTCCTGAACGCGCTGCCGTTCTTTTCAGGACGGCAGAGGTCCTGCGACAAAAGAAGGAACAACTCGCGCAGATAATGACCTTGGAAATGGGCAAACCTGTTGCGGAAGGAAGGGCGGAAACAGAAAAATGCGCCTGGGTTTGCGACTATTATGCTGAAAATGGAGAAAAATTTCTGGCTTTAGAAACCATAGAAAGTGATGCCTCTCGTTCCTATGTGGCTTTCCGGCCTCTCGGGACCATTCTTGCCATCATGCCCTGGAACTTTCCCTTGTGGCAGGTATTCCGTTTTGCAGCCCCGGCCCTGATGGCTGGCAATGCCTGCGTTTTGAAGCATTCCTCCAATGTTCCGCAATGTGCTCTAGCCATTCAGAATATTTTTGAAGAGGGTGGGCTTCCCAATTGCCTTTTCACAACCCTGATGATCGGTTCCGGAAAGGTTGACGAAGTGATTGCCAGCCCTTATGTTCAGGCTATTTCTCTGACGGGCAGCGATCATGCCGGGCGCGAGGTTGCAGCTACAGCCGGAAAGAGGTTGAAAAAAACGGTTCTGGAGCTGGGGGGGAGTGATCCTTTTATCGTTCTGGATGATGCCGATCTTGAGGAAGCTGCCAAGGTTGCTGCCCAGGCCCGTTGCATCAATTCCGGTCAAAGCTGCATTGCCGCCAAAAGGTTTGTTGTCGTTGAAGAAGTATATGATTTATTTTTGGAGCACTTTAAAAAAGAAATGGAAAAACTTCCCCTGGGTGATCCATGTTTGGAGTCTACACGCATCGGTCCTCTTGCCCGCCAGGATCTGGTCGACGAACTCCACGAACAGGTCCGCACCTCCGTTGAGCATGGGGCCCGAGTTTTGTTGGGAGGTCAGCCCCTGGAAGGCGAGGGGTTCTATTATCCGGCTACCATACTGGTTGATGTTGAAGAAGGCATGCCCGCCTATGATCAGGAAACCTTCGGCCCGGTTGCCACGGTGATCAAGGCGAAGGATGCCCGGCAGGCCATATCTATCGCAAATTCCGTCCCCTTTGGCCTGGGCGCATCTTTATGGACCAAAGATTTGGACAGAGCTGAAGAGTATGCAGCATCCTTACAATGTGGAGCGGTTTTTTTTAATGGCCTGGTTAAGAGTGATCCGCGCTTGCCTTTCGGCGGCGTTAAGCTTTCCGGCTATGGGCGTGAATTGTCCCATTATGGGATCCGTGAATTCGTTAATATTCAGACAGTTTGGCAAAAATGAGGTCAACTACTGACTAAACCGGAAAAGGTTAAATCTTTATGAATACCGCTATCAATCATGATCACATTGGAATAGAAGGATTTAAAAAACAGGCTGATGGATCTTTTTTCGCCAGGATTAAACTCCCAGCTGGTGTTGTTTCCTCCCAACAGGCGGCAAAGGTTGCCGATGTTGCTGAAAAATTTGGTACTGGCTCCATTCATTTAACTATCCGCGGCAATATGGAAATTCATCGTTTGCAGGAATCTTCCATAGGCCAAGTGTACAGGGAACTTAAATCGGTAGGCCTGGAACTCCGTGGAGCGACCGGACCCGCTGTGCGCAGTGTTTCCTGCACCAGTGTTCTGGCTGATGGTTTTTTGCAGGGGCAAATTCTGGCCCGTAAAATTCAGCATTATTTCACTTCAAATCCTCACTTCGAAGGGATTCCCAAAAAGTTTAAAATTGGGGTCGAAGGGTGTTACCAGGATGCCTGTCATCTGATTCAGGATATCTGTCTCATTTACAGCGGAGAAACGGATGGAGAAAAAACCTATGATGTTTGGATGGGGGGCGGCCTTGGCCGCCATCCGATGGAAGCATTTCTTTATTCAAAGCACCTACCGGAAAAGCGCATTCTACCACTTATTGAGGCGGTTCTGGAAATCTACATGGCTGAAGCGGGGCCTGGGGTTCGTTTGAAAAGTTTGATCAAGGATAAAGGACGGGAAACCTTTATCCGGGAACTGGATCTTAAATTAAAAGACCGCAAAGATTTGCTTTTAAGAGCCGGGTTTGATCAGCATATGACCGTACCTGCTGCCGAGCCCGGGCGGGGAAAACTGGTGGTACCCGTTCGCTTTGGGCAGTTGACTTCAGCATCTCTTCGGATCCTGGCTGAAATTGCCCGGCAATTCAGTGGTGGTTATTTAACTTTAACCTCCAGTCAGAACCTTGTCCTGTTTGTTGCCGGCCTTGCCGGAGAAATGGAAGCCATGAAACATTTGCAAGATCAAGGTTTCCTCACCGATGATATGATTGTGGGCATAAATTTCAGGACTTGCCCCGGAAATCATGAATGTCAACGCGGCATTGTGGCAACCCGGGACGTCGGTTCAGAAATTCTTGCCTGTCTCGGTGAAAACGGCCGCGGATTAAAAATCGCTCTTTCCGCCTGCCCGAATTCTTGTGTTCGGCCGCAAACCGCCGACTGGGGTATCATCGCCAAGGGAAAGGAGCCCAGCTTCGATGTCTATCACCGGCAGGGAGAAAACCTGGGCAAACCCGTGCATAAAAACCTCTCCCTTGATGAACTTTTAAACCTGATTAGGGATATTGATTAAAGACAATATGCTTTTAGATTTTTTGGATATATTCGTATTGTTCAGGTCGCCCTGGAAAAATCATAAATCCCGCTGCAGCGTTAGAAACTTACCTATTCGTACGACATGGGCTGTTTTTTGCGTTTTATTTCTTTTGGCTGGCGTCCCGGCAGAAGGTTTTTCAATTGGATCGGAGATTTCGAGTTCCATAAAAGAACTTCTTTTCAATCCCGAAAAATTTCTGTTTAAATCTTCAAACCCAGGTACTTTTCGCCCTACCGGGGAGACTCTTGACTTTTATCAGCAAAGAAATTACACCCCAGCCTGGGTTGCTAATGGGGAAATATCACAAAACGCCCTGATCCTTCTGGATTGCCTGCGTTCCTCCTTTGAGGATGGCTTTTGCCCCGATGATTATCATTTGCAGGAGGTGGAAACCCTGATAGCCCTCCAACGATTTACCGATAAAAAATGGCATCTGCCAAATCCCTATTGGCGCGCCCAACTTGATATCCTTTTTACCGATGCCTTTATGCTTTATACGTCGGATTTCATTCATGGGCGGGTTAATCCACTGGAGGTAGACAACCGTTGGAGGTTCCGAAAAACCCGTCCTGATCTTGTCAAATTGTTATTTTTTGCCCTTGAAAAAGAACCTTTTTGCCTGCTCATGGCAAAACTTAAACCTTCTTTTCCCGGTTATGGACGCCTTGCTTCCGGTCTGGCAAAGTATCGTCGCCTGGTTGCTTCCGGAGGGTGGAGCAAGATTCCTTCAGGGCCATCCCTTCGCCTTGGGGATCGTGATCCCAGGGTTGCCTTTTTACGTAAACGGCTGACTTTAACAGGGGAAATGGACGGGTTGATCGAACAGGGTTCAGACTTGTTTGATAGCTCGCTAAAAATCGCCTTGATTCGCTTTCAACGTCGTCATGGATTGGTCGACGATGGAGTCCTTGGCGCTAATACAATAAGGGAACTGAATGTTTCTGCCGAAGAACGGGTCAGACAGATTGAAGTCAACCTCGAGCGTTTAAGGTGGTTGCCGAAGAGCCTGGGGGAAAATTATTTGGCGATTAATATCCCAGATCTTCAGCTTACGGTTTATGAAAAGGAAAAACCGGTAATGTGGATGCCTGTCATTGTAGGCCGGGCCTATAGAAAAACGCCTGTATTTTCGGCTCGCATGACCTATCTTGAGTTTTCGCCCTACTGGTATGTGCCGCCGACCATTTTAAAGGAAGACAAACTACCTAAAATCCAAAAAGACCCTGGCTGGCTTGAAAGAAACAATTTTGAAATAATACCCTGGCGAGGGGAGGGAAGTTCCATTGACCCGGCTGAAATCAAATGGGACGAGGTCGAGCCTGCCAAGTTCCCCGGCATGCTCAGACAAAAACCCGGACCCTGGAATCCTTTGGGGCGGGTCAAGTTTATGTTTCCGAACCCCTATGCCGTATATCTTCACGATACCAACGAACGCCATCTTTTCTCGCGGGATATTCGCCTTTTCAGCTCAGGATGCATACGCATTGAAAGGCCTCTTGATCTAGCCCAATACCTTCTCAGGGAAGCCGACTGGAGTTGTGAAGAACTCTACCGGGTCATGAATCTCTCTCATCCTTTGCAAGTTGATCTCCCCAAGGAAATACCCGTCTATATTTTCTATATGACGGCGTGGGTGGATCAGAAGGATACAGTTCAATTCAGGAACGATATTTATCTTAAAGATCGCGTCCTGGACCAATTGCTTTTGGGCCGCCTTGATGAACAAGGTGGTTTGTGAAAGAAATTTAAAATTAAACAGGTAGGATAAGAGAGTTAAAGTAGATTCTTAAGCCAGTGAAAAGATACCAGGGTACCGAATACTGACCCCAGGCTGGACAAAAGAAAAACCAGCATGACCCGAGTCATGCGGTTTCGCCACCAGCCTTTGAATGTTGCCATGTCTTCGCTGATTCTTTCCATGTCTTTAACGGTCGGGGCTACGGCAAAGGCCTGGACCAGGGCCGTAACAAAGCCGGCTCCGATCATCGGATTCAAAGAAGTAATGGGGGCTGCAACAAAAGCCGAGGCGATTGTCAACGGATGACCGAAGGCCAGAAGGGCGCCAAGGGCAGAGAGCAGGCCATTGGCGAGAATCCAGGCCAGAGCTGCCTCCTGTGCCTTGTCGAAACTCCCTCCCGAAAATCCAACCACAAAGAGCACCACAACCAGAAAAGGCAGTAACCAGGGTAAAATTTTTGAAACTGAGGATTTAGGAGGAATTGTGGCTAATTCATCCAAATCCCGGTCAGGAAACCCTTCGCTTAGAAGTCGGCTGATACCTGGTACATGGGCGGCTCCGACAATAACCAGGGTTTTTTCCCCCATTGTATTTCTGATCTTGTCTGCCATGTAAAGGTCGCGTTCATCCACCAGAATATTTTTCACTGAGGGGAGCATTTCGCCCATTTCTTCGAGCATGGACGAAAGGGTATCGGTCTCCCGCAGCCTTCGCAATTCCTCTTCATCTATTTTCTGTTTTTCAAACATGCTGGCAAGAAGCGAGGCAAAGAGGTTGAGCTTCTTCCAAAGGCCGGTTTTTCTCCAGGCACGCAATAGGGTTGTTCGAATATCACGATCAATAAGAACAACGGGGATATTTAAATTTTGCGCAGTTTCAGCTGCCGCAGCCATTTCGGCACCTGGCTGAACCCCCGTTTGTAAGCCCATGCGCTTTTGAAAGGCGGAAAGGGCCAGATTTGCCATCAGGTAGGGGAGCTGTCCTTTTTTAATAACCTGAATAATATTTAAGGATTCCCAGCGGTTTTTCTGTTGCAGGGATTTGAACCTTTGAGAATCGAGTTCGATACAAACGCTGTCAGGTTGTTCTTGGGGTATAAGGAAGCGAACGGCATCAACTGAACTCTGGGAAATATGGGCCGTACCTAGAAGAAGAATTTCATGCTCGCCGATGGTGATGTGCTTCAGATCCGAAGGTCGATGATTGTCCATAAGTGCATTTTCAAAAAAGGACTTAAAGAAAAGTCGCAATTAATCCGGCATTAAGCTTAATAAAAAAGGCATCCGAAAGATGCCTGATAACACAGAAGCTCTCCACACCTACCGTGGGC
>JAFGRU010000031.1 GCA_016934985.1 Deltaproteobacteria bacterium | reverse complement strand
TTTGTTTAGCGAGGGATACCACAGGGCTCCAGGGTGGTACACTTTTTATTACCGCTTTTGGAACATTATTGCATTACCGGTGACACCGACCAAGGGAGCCAGTTCACCAGCGATGCCTTTACCACCATCCTGAAGGATGCAGGAGTTCGCATCTCCATGGACGGCAAAGGGCGCTGGATGGATAACGTAATGATCGAACGGCTCTGGCGCTCCCTGAAGTACGAGTGCATTTACCTGCATGCTTTTGAAACCGCCCGCGAGGTCCGTCAGGGGCTCAAACGCTGGATCCACTATTACAATGTGAAACGGCCTCACTCAAGTCTGGACGACCGGACACCACATGAGGCATATTGGCAAAAACCCCGGCCCGGCTACGCCGGGCCGGATATTTCTCTGGCGGCATAACCTTGAATGTGATCCACCTTAACTCTGCCGCCAACCTGTCCTATGGATGGGGACCACCTTAATTTTAACGTCTGATAATCGGTGATTTTTGGAAATTAAATTTTAAACCTCAATTCGCTTTCAGCGCTCAGTCGAAAATGGATTCAGGAACTGGCGTTCCCAGAGTAGTGTTTTATCAACCTGGCTGACTTGTGCTTCTTCGCAGACCTCATCCCAGTGCACATTTATAGCCCCTTCAATATGATCAAAAATCCCGTGTGCTTCCTCATTGTTGAGTAGGAAATTGTGCGCGGTTTGAAGGCAAGTTTTTAGCTGGCCAAGGTTATTTTCTCCAGCAATTTTCATGGCCTGCGATGCTTCGTTGCCTGAACGTCCCTGCGGGCAGACATCATAAGCCGGGGTTAAAGTGAGTTCTCTTCCATCCCAAAAAGCGGCGTGGTTACGTGCATGATCATCAGTGTTTCCACATAAAATATTGAATACAAGGCGAGAAAAAAGCTCTTTGAGCGTTCTTTTCGGCTCTGTAAAACGATGTCGGATGATTTCAGCAAAGTCTTCATAACTGGCATAACGCGCTGTCATTTCGGTAAGCCCGAACAGGGTCAGGGCGGAAACCATGCTTTTGCGTGACCAACCGTCGTTAACGGGTTTGCGATCAAAACGCTCGATAAGCAACACATCTCTATTTGCGGCCTGGGCCAACTTTACCGGCGCAACATCCAGTCCTGCCAGGGCCGCCAATCTCATTGCAATATATTCAGCCTTTACAATGCTGTACAAATCGCTGCTGGATGAAAATTTGGCAATATACTTTATACCCTGGTCTTCGATAAGGGCTTTGGGGCGTGCACCACCGATAGAGCTTCCATGAAATAGGGCATGATCCAGCTCTGGTGTAAGAGGGATACCTTTTTCGACGCGCTCAGCGGATTCAAGTAATTCCAATAAGCTTGCATTGTTAGGGGAGCGAGGGACATATTCTGATGGTGAGAGTTGAAAATCGAGTGCACCAATGCGGTCAGAACCCGACTCCAGGAGATAGGTCAGCTCATCCAATTCTGCTGTATCCGTATTCTTTCCTTTCAGTCCCAACTTCTTATTAATAATTACCCTCCGTCCCCAGGCATCGGGGGCGGCATCTCTAATGCACCCCGGCATGCTCAACCCATCGGGCAGAGGTAAGATACCGGCCTTTAAAGGCAACTCCGGTTCATAAATGGCGATTGCAGGATTTTCGTCTTTAATACGCTCTAGATAGCTCTTACCGTAATTAAACAGAAGATTTTCATTATCAGTCTGGAGCTTTCCCGCGACTACCGGCCCAGGTTCGCCCGGCAGCCAAATCCAGACAAAGGCTTCTTTGTTGCTGTTGGTTTTAGAAGTCATCATCAAAGGCCCTTGTTTTGGTTTGAATCCGCTTTGGGAGCAAGGCAATCTTGTCTTTGGTTTGCTCAATGCTGAAAGAAATTGGAATCCTGTCCTGCTCAAACAAATTCACCCCAACCAGGGCTGCCGCCTCAAATACAAGGCCAATTGCCGGTGTCATTTCACCTGCCTCTATTTTTTGGAGCGTTGCCCTGGAAATACCCGCCCTGTCAGCAAGATTTTTCTCAGACCACTTTCGTTGCTTCCGGCCAAGCTGGATTTGCTTGCCCAGCAACAGGGCCGCTTCTTGAGCGAATTTTGAGTATGTTCTGTTCTTTGACATAAGCGCCCTCAACAGCAAAACGACCAAAATGGTAGCCATTAAAATGCTTAATGACCACCTGACTGGTCAACCCTAAAGCATTTGGAAAGAAAAATCAAGTTTTTGTCTAGCAAAATAAGCATAAAGCCTTTCAATGACCATTAAAATGGTCATTGTTGAAAATTCTCCCAATTCACTCTTGCTTTCCACTCTTCAAAGCTAGTGATTGTTTTTAGGATATGTTCCCGAGCTTTTGCGGCACGCTGTTTTTCAAAGTCATTGAAGTATTGGTTACAAACCTCGCAGGCCACATCTCATTCACCATCGCTGTGGTTGAGCATGAGCAAAGCTTAGGAAACCCACCGCTTGAATCCAGTCAAAAAAAATGTTGTTGTCCTAAACATTGGTTCACTTGCTATTCAACTGGAAGGGGGAGGCACGTCTATAGATTCTTTCTTGCGACCCCTGCCCAATGAGAATAGCCAACCCCAATTTTGAGACTGGCCATTATGATTCTTACAGCCCCTTAGTTCTGAGGCACCCCGTCAAATAACGCAGGGGACAGAAATACCTGCTTTTCTCTGCATCTCACCCTAACAATTGTCAGGCTTTTTACCTTTTTCAAAAAAGCCGGGTCTTAAACTTTCATCATTTCCGAAATGATTTTTCGCAGCTTATCCATGTCGGCCCGTTCCATGGGCCTACCGGTAATACTGCTTTTGGGAATGCGGCGGATGTCCTCCGGGGGGTAGATGGAGCATTCGATTTCGACCTCATCCTCCTCAAGGTAGATATGAGGGTAATCCAGGAACTCCCCTCCCTTGCGCACCGTTACCACCTCGGAGTCAAAAGGGATTCCCATCTGCTTCAAGTGGTCTTCAACCTCCTCAGCCGTATCGGCAAAAAGATGCAGGTCGATATCGCTCCGGCTGGTGACGGCACCGGAAAGAACCGACCCGACCAGATAGGGTCTGAACGGCTTCAGCAGATCCATATATTTCAGAGCCAGGAGGCGCATTTGAAATGCTCTCTCCGGCTGTTCCTCCCCTTCAAAAAACCTGATCAGATGTTGCAGTTCCTGGTGGATTTCCGCATTGGACGGGAGGTACTCGCCGAGGGCAAGGCCTTTGGCCGGGCCGAATCGACGGGCTGCTTTTCGCTTGGCGTCCCGGTACTCCCGGACACCCTCTTCGTACATCAACCGGGCCGCTTCCTTGGCGATCAGGAGGCGAATTTGGTCTAATTTCCCCATTGCAATTACGCTGTTTTCCTTCGAATAGGCTCCTTTTCCCCCTCCACCGAAACATTCACAAACGTAATCCCCGTCTGAAAAAGGGTCTTGCGATTTTCCACAATTTCTCTTTCGTTAAGCACCGTGACGGTGTAACGGACCGAAGTGTTCCCAAGTTTTTCCTCAGCGACGATAAAACAGAGGATATCCCCGCAGTTGATGGGCTCTTTGAAAACCACGTTGTCCAGTGAGACGGTGACGAAACGATTGGTGGGGTAGTCGAGGGAGGCGGTAATGTAGGCGAACTCGTCAATCCACTTGAGAAGGTAACCGCCGAAAAGATTGCCCTGATCATTGATGTGTTCAGGAAGCACCAGCTTGTGATGGTTCATATTTTATCCTTCCCTTCAATAAAGGAGTATGCTTGGCAAGTTTGAGCATGGCCTCGACGCCGCCTTCGGGCCGGTTTTCCAGGCGAACATCTCCATGATGCAACAGGGCGATCTGGCGAACGAAGTTGAGGCCCAGGCCCGTACTCTTCTGCCCGGTGTCGGGACGTTGCAGGGAAAAGAATTTCTCAAAGATTCTGTCCCTGGCAAACTCGGCGAGCCCCGGCCCATCATCAGTGACAAACACCCGAACAAAGTTACTGCCCTCCAGCTCAACACGAATCATAATCCTGCCCTTTTCAGGGCTGAAATCGACCGCATTCTGAACCAGGTTGGCCAGCGCCTGATGAAGAAGGAACGCATCACCAATAATTTTAATGTCTTCCGGCAGGATGGTTTCGATCTCCAGCTGCTTGCGCCTGAAAGATTCCTCCATACTTTCCATGACCATTTTGACTAAAGCTTTGATCGAGACATTTTCCACCTTCAAAAGCTTTTGCCGGTTTTCCAGCGCCGACAGTTCGAGCATCCGATCAATGACTTTTTGGATGCGAAGGCTTTCCCGGTGAATATTGCCCAGAAATCTGGTCCGTTGTGCCTCATCCATCGGCTCTTCCAGCAACTCGGCGGCCCCGCGGATAGCGGACAAGGGACTTTTGATCTCATGGGTGAGGTTCTGGATATATTGCTCGACATACTTTCGCCCTTCCAGAGCCTCCTGCATATCCTTGAAGGCCTCGCCCATCTCCCCGATTTCACTTTTGTCGAGTTGCGGAAAGTCCGGCCTGCTGCCGTCCCGGATGGCAATGGCATAATCGGTCAGCCGTTTGATCGGCCGGGTGATCCAGTTTGAGACCAGATAACTGAAGAGGATGGCGGCCAACAGGGCCAGAGCCGCAACAGCCATAATCTGGAATCTGGCATTTTTTACAAACCAGGTGATGTTGGTGGTCGGCTTGCCGACGGTCAGGACCCCGGCAATTTTGCCCTTCACCACGATAGGCGCGGCGACATAGAGGACTGACGATTCATTATCGTCTTCTGAATCCCGGGTGGTTCGAGCGCCGTATTGCCCGTCCAGAGTGAGGCGAACGTCGCGCCACTTGGAGTAATCCTCTCCGACAATTGTGGGATCGAGGGAATCGAAAACAACTATGCCCCTGGCATCGGTTATGTAAATGCGAATATCCACCTGCTCTTTCATGAGCTGGTAAATTTGTGCGGATAGCGACCTTTGATAGATCTGTTCGAAGGCGGCGGCCCATTTTTCAGGGACGAATTGACCCTTGGTCATTTCCATACCGACGGCTGTCGCCAGGGTATTGGCATGATCGACGAGGGGATCTTCGACCCCTTCAAGGTAACGCGTGCGGATGGTATCGAGAACCCAGTCGGTGGGATAATAGAGGCAGACCGTGCTGATAAGGAGATAGCAGAAAAAGATCCGGGTGCGAATTTTCATCACTGCTCTTTCAGGGAGTAGCCGACCCCGCGATGGGTGACTATCGGGTCAACATCGGGGCGCACCTGTCTCAGCTTGGCCCGGATGTTCTTGATGTGGGCATCCACGGTCCGGTCCATGCTGGCTTCGGGTTCATCCCAGGCTTTATCCATGAGTTGTTCACGAGAAAAGACCTGACCTGGCTTGTTCATAAATACCCTTAACATATTGTATTCGTACCGGGACAGCTCCAGAAACTGCCCGAAGTAAAAGATTTTTCGCCGTTTTTCATCGACGCTGAAAGTTTCGTTTCCGCCCTCTTCCATGAGGGGCCGAGCAGTCCTTCTCAAGACGGCCTTGACCCGGGCGGCCAGCTCCCGGGGGCTGAAAGGTTTAACAACGTAGTCGTCACCGCCGATCTCAAGACCGACCACCCGGTCAATCTCCCCAGAGCGGGCGGTGAGAAAGATAACCGGAACGGTTGACCGCTTTCTGATCTCTTTACAAACCTCGATGCCGCTGATGTCAGGAAGACCTATATCGAGAATGACCAGATCAACGGCTTCTTTTTGCACAAGCTCGGGGACAGGCCTGCCTTCGGATACACAGAGAGTCCGGCAATTATCCGTCTCAAGGGCAAATTGAATGGTTTCGGCAATGGCCGGCTCATCTTCAACAATAAGAATTCGGGGTTTTGCCATTTCACGCACACCTTTTTAACGAAGATTACGTGTCCATCACTAAAACAACTTTTTTTGTACCTATTCCGTTCACTGACGGATGTTGGGGTAGTGCTACCCATTCCAGGGGCCGCATCAACCCGGCCATGGGGCCTAGCTGCCGCCATCCGGACACAGATGCCCTTGCCAGGGACAGCACGACCCCATTGTGTCAAACAGTAACCTTTTTTTATTCCTTCTTTTTTAAATAACAGCGGCTTCCGGCAAAAGCCAAAACCAGGATCAACGTGATTCCGGCACTGGTGACGCCGACCGTTAGGGCGTGTTGCAAAAATCTTTCGGGCTGAATTTTAAAGGCATTGTTGATATAAGGCGCCCCCAGGGCAAAGAGCAGATACCAGAAAAGCGGGACCAGTAAAAGCACGGGTTCAAAGGAGGCTTCTCTTGTCTTACCATGCCCCGGGGCAGGTCTTCTGCTATTGAGAATAAAGGATACGGCCAGATAATAAAAGCAGAGAAACAGATAATAAACTCCTGTGCCCGCTATCCGGTGCAATCCTTCTGGGGATAACCAGCCGGAATAAATATCGAGATGATAGAGTTTCACCGACAGCCAGATGCGCAGAGCATTGGTGATAATGGTCAGGCCGCAGGCGGAAAGACCTGCCGCCCCAACCCAGGCGACTGTTTTAAGTAGCGTTTGCGATCTGCAAATGCCCTGAAAGGCCGACATGCAGAAAGCGATAATCATGAAATTCACCCCCGCGCAGGCGGGTGCGATGACGACCTGATAGTCGAGGTTGACCCACCCGAAACCGATTTCATGGACGAAGGGGATACTTGACAGCACTTCCGCCAAAAAGGCTGTCGGCATCAGAATCCAGAACAGGTTTTCGCTGTCGGCCTCGCTGTAGTAGGCTTTCAGGCCGTAAACCATGACCAGAACCACGAGAAAGGCCCCTAATTTGACTATCAGCTCCGAATCGAAATTCTTCTCGGTCATCCCTTTATTTCCTGCGCAAAGGTATTGAGGCCGGTTTTCTTTTTCTAAGCTGGCCAACCAGAAGCAGCCCAAATATCAGCAGAGCCATGGTGGCCAGTTCCGGTTCGGGCACCTGGTTCATACCGCCGCCAACGGCCAGGTTGGACACCCCTTTGGGCAGGGGCAGCGGCTGCTTCACATCACGGCTGCCCCCATCGGGGTTGCGGATTATCTCATCCACGGCAACGAAAGAGGTAAAAGCGGTCAGCAGATTATAGCGGAGGCCAAGGGAAGCGATCTCATCCCTATTTCCCGGGTTGGCGTGGCGGGGGTTGAAATCGGATATGCGGCCGATACGCGATCTGGCCCAGAGGTAATCCAGGCCGGAAATGCTTTCATCAAAGGGCTCCTCGCTGACGTCAAAAACAGTGTGGAAATCACCCCCGCCACCTTTGCCAGTCAGCGCGATGGTGCCCTTAGGCTCGCCTTTGAATTTGCCGAAGACAACGACCGGCCGCTCGGCAAAAAGGTCGGGAATGGCCAGGGGTTCGATGTCATAGGTATCCAGCCCCTGGAAAGACAGAGCGAGGTCGGTTAAAACCGGGCTTGAGATGTAGTCACGAAATTTCCTGGCCGCCGGTCCCGCCTCAGCAGGAGTAGTTACCACAAATGGGGTTCCCTGCCCCGCTTTCGCCAAACCTTCGACGAGATAGCGATTGACACTGCTGCCGATGCCGAAGGTGAATACGTTGCTACTGCCAAGATGTTTTTGAATCGACTCGAAGACCTCATGCTCTGCATTGATATAACCATCTGTGACCACCACCAGGGTCCGGGAGGTGCCCTCGTTGTATGGCAGGGCCATGGCCCTCTTCATGACCTTGAGAAGCTCCGTTCCGCCGCCTCCCCGGCTGTTGTCAATCATGTTGAAAGCTCGCCTGATCTCGGCCGGCACCGCCGGAACCGATTTTTCGGCCATCACATGCGCCCCGCCGGCAAAAAGGAGGACATTGAAAGAATCGGTCGGCTTCAGATCGCCAATCAGATCCCTGAGCAAGCCCTTGGCGGTAGCGAGGGGAAAACCGCTCATGGAACCTGAGACATCGACCACGAAGATATATTCCCGCGGCGGGATCATCTCCGGTTTTACCCGTTGCGGCGGCTGGGCCATAAGAAGAAAGAAGTTTTCCTTTTCCCCCCTCTGTAAAAGCAATCCGGATGCTATCTGCCGACCAGCCAGCCGATAGCGCAGAATGTAATCACGGTTGCCGCCGAAGTCGGCAGGATTGGAGAGCGTGATGAGGGCTCGTGAGTCATCTTGAAAATCGACTTTGGTTTCGTGTGTCAGGCAGTTTACTTCCTGAAGAGCCATGCCTGCAGCCAAAGAAACGGAAATATTGAAGGCGGTTCGGGATTCACTCCCTTTTTTCAGGTAGGGGTTTTTCACCCACTGTTCACCAGGCGGGCTGGTTCCGGCAGTCAAGGTACTGTAGCGGGGCCCCACCACCGTGGGATAGACAAACTCATAGATGCCTTCTTCAGGAATCAGGAGTTCAGTGAAACGCAGCTCGATGTCCACCGTATCCCCCGGCATGATATTGGCCACATCCATGCTGAAAACATTGGGGCGCTGCTGCACCAGGAGAGAAGCGCTTTTGCCCGCCTTTTTGGCTGTTTCATAGATCTTCTTGGCCTCTTTTTTCTCCTTAATTTTGGCCCGAATCACGCGCTCACCAATAGTCATGGTCATGCCGTGAACCGCCGCGCGGGTGGAACCGGGAAAAATATAGCGCCCGCTGATCGGGGCACTGCTCATATTGGCGTAGCGCTGTTTGACCCTGACATTGGCTATCACGCCGCTGATGACGACATCGACATCCGTATTTTTCAGAGGGAAATTTTCGACTCCATCATCCTGGTCTTCTATAAAAAAGTAGGGGGACAGGGTTTTATCCGCATCGCTGAATTGTTCAGACGACGCATGGGCTGCGCCCGCAAAAAAGATGGTCAGACAACTGATAAGAGCCAAGAATCGATTCATGATTTCCTCCAAAAAAATTTGATTTAATCGGGGCAACTGGTCGGAAATCATGAATAGCGCTTTTAAATGAAACGATTATGAAATTACCATGAAAAAGACATGAAAAATGGAGGGGGCAGAACTTAGGAATTCATGCCTGGAAGGATTTTTTTCTGGGGGAGAAAAATTTCTTTTTAGTTTTACCCGGTTAAGAGTCGGTGGGCTGTTCGGCGGTCTTTTTAAATTCCCGGTGCAGAATCAGAACCAGGGCAGTGGCCGAGGTGGCCAGAGCCGACAATCTGAAATACCAGAAAAGTTTGTGCTCATGATATTCAGCTTGCGGCAGCCAGATGCGCAAAGCATAGGAGGTAACCAAAAGCAGAAAGGTTAACGAAAGCAAACCGAGGTACGCTTTTCTGCGTTTAAGCGCCAGGCGGAGAAATAAGGCGAAATGAACCGAAAAAGCTGCGAACAGGATTTTTATGATGACAGGTGGCATCTCATTTCCAGGTCAATAGCCAAAATGTGACTTTCTTTAAGACTCAGCCTTGATCTTGCAACCACTCCATTTTAAATGTAATTGCCTCGGTTACAACTACACCGATATTTTTTCGCCCTAAATCTATCCGGCCTGGGGCGGGGCACCACAAAAAAAGGGTGCCAGGAACGCACCTGACACCCTCTGATATTTTGTGGCGGCTGGCTGGAAACTTGCCGGAATAAGAAAGAAAACCTACCGGGCAAGGATGAACCGGCCCATATTTCCCTTTCCCAGGTTAGGATCCCTCGCCGTCAGACTCATAGGGATTCCATTGGGTGCGCCGTTTTCTCTTGGTTTCGGGCTGCGGAGGGGTTACTTCAACCTTTTCAATAAGGCCCTTTGCAACGCAATCTTCGGCCACCTCGCGGTCCACACCCATCTTGACACTGCCCGTACTTTTGCTGACCAATGCCCATATAAAATCGCGCATCTGCGGCTTCGGATTGAACTGCAGTTCCAGGTCGTCGTTCAGCTTGACAGCCACCAGAAGGGCATGGGGAGTGGTAATGATTTGGGTACGATATTCGACGGGAGGGGGCTCTTGATCGGGATGAAAGGCCAGCCCGCACCTTCTGCAAATCTTATCACCGGTGCGCCACTTGTTCAGAGCCATCTCATAGCCCAGCCATTCTTTGCCGTGAGGACATTTTGCCTGAACTTCCTGGGTGATCTGAAAATTGTGATTCATAAAATTCTCCTTTTATTTTTGATGCAAATAATCGGAGAAAAATTTTCATCCGATTTAACTTGCTTTAAAGCTGGATCCGGTGACAAAAAGCCCCACCCGCTTTTTTCATGATGCTTAATCGCAAAACCGTTAAGTGTGCGTCAGATCAAGCCGTGCAATTGGCGGTTTCAGCAACAGTGTCCGTGAATAATCCGAGCCAATTAATCTACATGCATAAGGTTACTTATGTCAATAAAGAGCCGAAACGCCCTTCCTTATTTTTCACAAATGTTAGAAACACCAATTTTCAAACCTTAACACCCTTTAAAAATCCCTTTTTTGATTTTTCGTGGCGAGCAATTTGCAAATAATACAAATTCTTTGTTTTTATTAAAGGATACAAAATATACTGTTAAGGATTTTGAATTATGGCAACTGACAGCCGGTGGGGAAAGCGCTTTAGAACTAGTTTAACTATCAGGTTTGGGGTAAATGGGCTGAGTGATTCAGGCGTTGTTCACGATATTTCCGCTTTTGGATTTTTCATTATGACTTCAAACCTTTATCCGGATGGCACGTTATTGAAAATTCAGATTATGACGCCAGAAAAAGAGCATATCAGTCTTGAGGGCACTGTCCAATGGAGTGTAAAAAAACGAGACAATGTCAAATGGTTGATTAAAGATTCGGGCATGGGAATCAAGATCAAACGTTTCCATGCCGGTCAGGAACATTATGAAAACATTTGCCAGCTTCTCTGCCAAAAAAAAGCAAAAAAAAATCAACCTGCCGGAGGAACCAAAGCCACAGGATCCCCTGCGACCGGGACCCGTTTTCTGGGTAAATTATTCAGCTAAACTTACAATAGCTTGCAAGGCCTTAAACTTTCCGGATAAACATTTTAATTTAAAAAGTTCTCCCCATTTTTCACAGGAAAAAAGTCAAAGCCGGGCACCATCCATGCCCGGCCTCTTTATTGTCTTCAAGAATTATTTCTGAAAATGTTCAAAAATGATTCTTAGCCTCCATTATTGTTAAACAGTTTTAAAAATTCGCCATAACCTTCCTTTTTCAGGTCCTCGGCCGCTACAAAGCGCAGGGCAGCCGAATTGATGCAAAATCTCTTTCCGGTTGGCGGGGGACCGTCATCAAATACATGCCCAAGATGAGAATCCCCTTTTTTGCTGCGGACTTCTGTACGCACAGAAAAAATGAGTTTTCTATCTTCCCGATAGACCATATTTTCAGGCACCAGTGGTCTTGTAAAGCTGGGCCAGCCGGTTTGGGAATCGTACTTGTCTGTTGAGCTGAAAAGAGGCTCGCCCGACAGAATGTCCACGTAAATCCCAGGCTTTTTGTTGTCCCAGTATTCATTTTTATAAGGCGGTTCGGTTCCTTCTTCCTGGGTCACTTGGAATTGGAGGGGTGACAACTTCATTTTGATTTCCCTGACAGTCCATTCTTTCCGGTCTTTTCCCCAGATTTGGTCCAGATAACGGTCCCGTCCGGAACCATTCCGGTAGTATTTATAGCGGATCGGATTTTGTTTATAGTAATCCTGGTGGTAATCCTCAGCCGCATAAAAAGTCTCCGCGGGGAGAATCGGGGTCACGATCGGTTTCTCGAAAGCTTGCCGCTTTTCGAGGTCAGCTTTGGATTCTTCAGCCTGCCGGCGCTGTTCTTCATTCAGGTAAAAAATGGCCGTTGAATAGGAATGACCGCGGTCGACGAATTGTCCTCCGGCATCGGTGGGGTCAACCTGCCGCCAGTAGACATCGAGAAGCTGATCATAGGATATTTGGGCAGGATCAAAGGCAATCTCCACCACTTCGATATGGCCACCGGCGGCATAATTCTCATAATTGGGAGTTTCTGTTGTCCCGCCGGTATAGCCCGATATTACCGAAGAAACCCCCTGTAGTTTTTCGAAGGGTTTTTCCATACACCAGAAACATCCACCGGCAAATATGGCTTTTTCCAGTTTCA
The DNA here is from genome assembly GCA_016934985.1 of Deltaproteobacteria bacterium. Classification (GTDB taxonomy): domain Bacteria; phylum Desulfobacterota; class Desulfuromonadia; order Desulfuromonadales; family JAAYDE01; genus JAFGRU01. The sequence continues at coordinate 11,854 of JAFGRU010000031.1, read as the reverse complement.
CGTTGTGGTCTTTCATATTTTTTGCTCCTTGATCATCCCCGGCGAAGATATTCTGGGCGGCAATGACACCGAAAAGTCCAATGATCACTATCCAGAATTTTCTCATGATACACCTCCTCGAAAAGAAGGATAAAGAAAAGCAGATTGTTGATTAATAAGTTGTGGGAAAAGGAATTTTTTCATTTTGCAATCTCCTTTCGATGGTTTCCCTGAATCGGTTCCGCTACGGGACCCAGATAAGTCCCGGCAAACCGTCCAGGGCGGAAGCACCGACATCGTAGCAATGCACGGCAAAGGTGGCCTGGGCCGTATCTTCGATCACTTCGGCATGGCTGATGCCCGTCAAAGTCCAAAAAGCCAGGCTCACATCGACAATGAGTATTGTCCACTTCATTTAAGACTCCTTCTTCCTTAATTTTAAACCTTTTGGGGAAATGGGCTCACACCGCCTATCCCACATTTTCTTACGACTTCATTCGTCTGGCGTAAATATCGTCTTATTGGCGGCAGCCCCTCTTTTCATGGCTGCCGCCAGTCCCTTGCAGCAACCCTATTTTTCCCCCTAAGGGTTTTTGTTATTTACCTGTCAGGAATGCTGTTTTGTCAGTTCATGGCATCCTGCATTCCTTCTTGTTTCATTTTATCCTTTTTTTCACCTTCCATCATGTCCATGGAACCGGACATGATGTCATGCATGTTGTCCTTTTCCATCACTTCCACGGAACCTGACATGGAATCATCCATTTTTTCTTCCATGGTGCCATTTTTTCCTGGGCTGAAGCAACCGGTCAGGATCAACACCAGGCTAAAAAGCAGGCTCGCTGTCAAAGTACTTTTCCATGATTTTTTCATTTTGGTCCTCCTTTGTGATGGTTTTTGTCCCTGATCAGGGAGCATTTTCTTTTATGGAAACCCTAACAAAGGAAATTAAAGGAGAAATAAAGGCCAGGTAAAGATTGGGTAAAGATGAACACGTTGTTGAATGGCTTGGGTTTATCAACAGAGTGGCAGGAACTTCAGGCCGGCAGAGCAAACCATATGCGAGTTTCGCCGTCGGAGCTTTCGGCGCCGACCCGTCCGCCATGGGCTTCGATCAGCTCCTTGACAATGGCCAAGCCGATCCCGGCGCCACCGGCGTCCCTTGAACGGGAGCGATCGGTACGAAAGAACCTTTCGAAAATAAAAGGGAGGTCGGTTTCCGAGATGCCGGGTCCACTGTTGGAAAAAGTAACCCTTGTTTCGTCCGGAAGGCGCTCGACGGAAACAGTCAACTTGCCGTTTTGAGCGGTATACTTGCAGGCGTTTTCAATGAGATTGCGAATTGCCTGAAGGAGCTTGTCACGGTCAGCCACAACCCTTCCGGCATCAGACAGGAAGTTGGTTTCGACGGAGATGCTTTTCCTGTGCAGATTTGGCCTGTAAATGGACAATATCTGTTCGATCAAATCGGGCAGGAAAAGCTCTTCCTGCCGCAAAAAAGCCTTGGCGGCATCCGCCTTGGCCAGCTGCTGAAGATTTTCGACCAGATTGACAAGGCGCAGAATCTCCTGCTGCAGCATCTTAAAGACCTCTTCCGAGGGTGGAATGACCCGATCATTAAGAGCTTCAAAATAACCTCGCAAATTTGTCAGGGGGGTCCGCAGTTCATGAGCCACGTCGGCCACCATGGTTTTGCGCAGTTGCTCAACCTGCTCAAGACTATCCGCCATTTGATTGAAGGCGGTTCCCAACTGTCCGACTTCATCCTGGGAATCGGTCGCTACCCGTTTTGAAAAGTTTCCACCGGACATATCTCCGATGATAGTGAACATTTGGGAAAGTGGCCGCAACACCCTGCGGGTGAGGAAAAAACTGAGGATAAAAGCCAGAGCCAGGGCGGCAAGGCTGGCCCAGAGAAGATAGCGGTGGATCGAGGTCAGAAACATCTGATGAATATCAGTCGGGGAAATATCATATTGGTGCATGAGAGCCATAAAATAGTGGGCCGCCAACTGATCGATGGCCAACCAGACCACGAGGATGATTACGCCGATGACCGGCAAAATATTGATGAGCAGAAGTTTCCAGAGGAGGCTGAGCTTCATGGGGCCACATCCTTGTTCTAATGATTATTCAGGGCAATGGACTCGTGCCGCCATTGAAAAGGGCATCTGTGCCGCCCGGATGACGGCAGTTAAAGTCCGGGGACGGGTTCATGCGGCCCTCCGGAGGGGCAGGACGAGGCCAATCTCAAAACCGTCAACAGTTACTCACTTTTTTCGGCAAACTTGTACCCGAAGCCCCGTTCCGTAAGGATGAAAACCGGCTTGGCCGGATTTTTTTCGATCTTCTGCCGCAGTTTCCCAATGTGCACATCAATGACCCGGTCCACGACAACCTCGCCGTGCGGGTAAAATTGGCTTAACAATTCCTCCCTGGAAAAAATCCGCCCAGGTGAACTCATCAAAGCAAAAAGCAGTTTATATTCAGAGGAAGTCAAACTGACCAACTGACCTGAAAGGGTGACCTTGTGTTTTTCAGGGTCGAGAGCCAGATTGCCGTGAGAAAGAATAACATCTTTATTCGCAACGGGTCTTACCCGCCTCAAAATAGCTTTAACCCTTTCCACCAATTCCCTGGGACTGAATGGTTTGACAACATAATCATCCGCTCCGAGGGATAGCCCCAAGACCCGGTCGATCTCTTCTTCTCTGGCGGTCAGCATGAGAATTGGTACATCGGACGAACTGCGGAGACGTCGGCAAATTTCCCAGCCATCCATGCCCGGGAGCATCACATCCAGTATGATAAGGGCCGGCTGTTTTTCCTGGGCCATTTTCAGCCCTTGATTCCCATCAAGGGCCAGAAGCGTCAGAAAACCATCATTTTCAAGGTAGGTTTTTACCAGCAAAGCCGTATTCTTGTCGTCCTCGACAATTAGTATCATTCCGGCATGTTCTGATAGTTTCATAGTACTTCTATTGGAGAATAATCCAAGGCTTGGTTAAAAAGAGGAGAAACAACAGCTTGGCTCAACCAGAAAAAATTTTACAAAAATAATTATAGAATTTATCTGAAAAAAAGCTTTTGTTTCAAATGAGCAACTATTTTGGTCGCAGGAGGACGTTTTAGGGCACAATTCTGAGAGGGACATTAAAATTGAAAAACAAAGCCGGATACTTTGCCAAGTATCCGGCTTTAAAATTCTGGCTCCCCGGGCCGGACTCGAACCAGCGACAGGGTGGTTAACAGCCACCTGCTCTACCGACTGAGCTACCGGGGATCGTATAGCTAAGGCTTAAAAAAATGGCCTTTTTGCAGCCACGTACCGAGCTTTATACCGAAGAAAAAATTGCTTGTCAAGCACAATCAAGTTTTGCAAAAACCATTGAAACAGCTCTGCTCAAAAACTTTTTTAGCTTTATCTTTAGAGGTTAAGGGACTTTCAGGAACCGTCAATATCTATTCAACCAAAAATTTAAAAGGTGATTTCACCCAAACGGAAAAGCCGCAATCGAGACGATTGCGGCTTTTTATTCTTTTTGAAGAATCAGAGGGCCTTGTACCGGGCGACCCTCAGAAATTAATGGCCGCTCTTTTTAAGATTGACCAGCATCTGCTTGGCCACCGCTTTTAGGGTGTCGAATACCCCCTCACCTTTGGGTGCGCAAGCGCTGAACTCGGGAACCCCACGGGGGTTAAGGAGTTTGCTAAGCTCGTCCATGGAGGAAACATTGGGCAGATCGCGTTTATTGTACTGAATAACATAAGGAAGTTTTTCCAATTTATAGCCATATTCCTCTAGGTTATCCTGGAGGTTTTCCAAGCTTTCCACGTTGGCGTCAAGCCTTTCCGCCTGGGAATCCGCAACAAAGACAACACCGTCAACCCCTTTCAGTATAAGTTTTCTTGAGGCATCGTAAAATACTTGGCCAGGAACCGTATAGAGGTGAAAACGGGTTTTAAATCCTTTTATCTCGCCCAAAGAAAGGGGAAGGAAATCGAAAAAGAGGGTTCTTTCCGTTTCTGTGGCAAGGGAGATCATTTTGCCTTTGGCGTCAGGAGCGGTGCGCTGATAAATATATTGAAGGTTGGTGGTTTTCCCACAGAGACCGGGACCGTAATAGACAATCTTTAGGTTGATTTCACGGGAAGCATAATTGATGAAAGACATATCACCTGACCTGCATTGTTATTTAAATAAATTGTCGATATCTTCGTCAGTGATTTCCGCAAAGAAGCTTTTCGGACTGTCGGAATTCTGCCTGGCTTTTTTCTCGAGGGTGCAGAAAATCCGTTCCAGCTCTTCGCCCCATTTTTTAACTCTGAGGCGAACCAGGCCTAAAGAACTCCGGTTGTCAAAAATCACGACAAGAATGACCCTGCTCGCAATGAGGGAGAGGTGGAGATTGTCCTTTTCTCCTTCGTGAAAAAGGATGGAGAATTCTTTTTCGCCAATTAGTTTGGCCAGACCACCGGTCGCAGCAATGTTGCCTGCAGTCAGGGAAGCGAGGCTCGTGGTATCGAGGTCTCCCGTTTCTCCTACCGAGCTGATTAACTGACCATCCTTGTCCACCAGAAAAATGGCTTTGGAGTTGGATTCCTGCAATAATTTTTCAATGACGGAGGCGATACTACTGAATTCTTCGTCATGCAGAACCAACGAAGACTGGGCTTCAAACATTCGAATGACTCCTTAAGTTTTTTTGGCACTTTGAATTGAAATTTGGTCAGCTATTGATGAGTGATAATTGTTATCTGAGGCATTGCAAAACTTGAACCAAAAAACCCGGCGGGGTTCCGCCGGGTTTTTTGGTTACAAGAGTCAAAGAATTGTCAGGTTCAGGAATCTTCTTTACCGCAATCAGCGTCCATGCCTGCCAGTTTACGATAAAGGTCAAAATGGGCTTTGACCTCGGCATTGGCTTGTACCATGAGGGCTTTTGCCGCCTCAGGATGGGTTTTCTTGAGGACGCGAAAGCGGTTTTCACCATAGGCGAATTCCTCAAAAGTAATGCTCGGCGCTTTGCTGTCCAGCTGAAGCGGATTTTCACCCTTGGCGGTACGGCGGGGATCGAAGCGATAAAGGGGCCAGTGGCCGCAATTTACGGCGTTCTTACATTCGTCCACACCCGCTTCCATTTTGATTCCATGGGCAATGCAGTGTGAATAGGCCAGAATCAGGGACGGACCATCATAGGATTCCGCATCCAAAAAGGCTTTCACCACATGAGCCGGGTTGGCCAGAGAAACCCTGGCAACGTAGATATTGCCATAGGTCATGGAAATCAGCCCCAGGTCTTTTTTGCGCATGCGCTTACCGGATGCGGCAAACTGTGCCACAGCACCTAGAGGGGTGGACTTACTCGCTTGTCCCCCGGTGTTGGAATAAACTTCGGTGTCAAGAACAAGAACATTGATGTTTTCACCCGAAGCAAGAACATGATCAAGGCCACCGTAACCGATGTCGTAAGCCCAGCCGTCGCCACCGAGAACCCATACCGATTTCTGGACCAGGTAGTCAGCAACGGTCAGAAGCTCACGAGCCTCCGGCTCCGTGCAGCCGGCAAGGGCTTCCTTCAGTTCGGCAACACGGGTACGCTGCTCTTCAATTTTCTCCTGGGAAGACTGGTCGGCATTTTTGATCTCATCCATGAGTTCCCGTTTAGAAGTACATTCCTTACAGGAGCAGTTCTGAAGTTTTTCCAAAAGCTCAAGAGCATATTCGTTGAACTTGTCCACCCCCAGACGCATACCGAAACCGAACTCAGCGTTGTCTTCGAACAGGGAGTTGCTCCAAGTCGGCCCCCGGCCATCCTTCCTGGTGGTCCATGGCGTGGTGGGAAGGTTCCCGCCGTAAATGGAAGAACAACCGGTGGCATTGGCGATAAGCGCCCGGTCGCCGAAAAGTTGGGACAGCAGTTTGACAAAGGGCGTTTCACCGCAACCGGCGCAGGCCCCGGAAAACTCAAAGGTCGGAGGCAGCAACTGGCTTCCTTTAACCGTACTGCGGTTGATCATGGCGAGATCGGTATCCGGCAGCTGGAGGAAGAAATTCCAGTTTTCGACTTCCTGCTCACGTAGCGGGGGCTGGAACTCCATATTAATCGCTTTATGGTTTTCTTTTTCTTTGCTTTTTGCCGGGCAGTTGTGAACACAGGCTCCGCAGCCGGTACAATCTTCAGGGCTGACCTGAAGGCTGAATAACTTCCCGGTTGCTTCCTTGCCTTTGGCTTCGCAGGATTTGAAGGCAGCAGGAGCATTTTTGAGCTGATCCGGGCCGTAAATTTTCATGCGGATGACCGCGTGTGGGCAAACAAAGGAGCAGATGCCACACTGGATGCAGACTTCCGGATCCCAGACCGGAATGTTAACGGCAATGTTGCGTTTTTCGAATTTGGAGGTTCCCGTCGGATAAGTGCCATCCACAGGAAGGGCCGAAACCGGAACTGTTTCACCCTTACCGTCAATGAGGGGACCGGTAACCTTCCTCACGAACTCAGGGACATCATTGGTGACCGCCGATTTCATGGACAGCTTGCTGTCTGCCTGAGCCGGGATGGCAACCTCTTGAAGATTGTTGAGAGCGGCATCAACAGCCTGGTAATTCATATTGACGACCCGCTCGCCCGCTTTGCCGTAACTTTTGACAATCGCTTCTTTGATGGCCTGAACCGCCTGATCAACAGGAATAATTCCCGAGATTTTGAAGAAGGCCGTCTGCATGATGACATTAATACGCGGCCCGAGGCCGATTTCATTGCCGAGACGTACACCATCGATTACAAAGAATTTAAGTTTTTTATCAATGATCTGCTGCTGGACTTCGCGGGGGAGCTGGTCCCAGACCTCATCCTTTTGATAGGGGCTGTTCAACAGGAAGGTAGCCCCCTTTTTGGCTTTGCCGAGGACATCGTACTTCTCCAGAAAGGAAAAATGGTGACAGGCAACAAAATCTGCACTCTGGACCAGATAGGGAGAACGGATGTCCTCCTGACCGAAACGCAGATGGCTGGTGGTTATGCTGCCCGCCTTTTTCGAGTCGTAGACAAAATAGGCCTGGGCTTTATTGTCGGTATTATCACCAATGATCTTAATTGAGTTCTTGTTGGCGCCGACAGTGCCATCGGAACCGAGACCGAAAAACATAGCCTGATAGAGCTTTTCATGGGGAAGAATGAAATCGTGGTCAAAAGCCAGGCTGCTCCCCGTGATATCTTCTTCGATACCGACGGTAAAATGGTTTTTTGGATTTTCCAGAGCCAGATTGTCAAAAACGGCTTTAGCCATGGCCGGTGAAAATTCGAAGGAACCGAGACCGTAACGTCCACCGACAATGAGTGGGTAACTTTGGAAAGGAGTATCTCCGGCTTCGAGGGCCTCACCCACTGCCGAACGAACTGCCATATACAAGGGATCTCCAATGGCTCCCGGTTCTTTGGTGCGATCAAGGATGGCGATTTTTTTGACCGAGGCCGGCAGGGTGTTGACGAATTTTTTAACATCCAGAGGCTGAAAAAGGCGGACTTTGATGAGACCGATTTTTCCCCCTTGAGCGGCCAGGTGTTCTACCAGTTCGTGGATGGTGTCGCAGCCGGAGCCCATGCAGACCACTACGCGCTCGGCTTCGGCATGACCGACATATTCATAAAGGTCATATTTGCGGCCTGTCAGAGCGGCAAACTTCTCAAGTTGGGCCTGAAGAATGGCCGGTATTTTGTGATAATAGGTGTTGGCTGTTTCTCGGCCCTGGAAAAAAACATCAGGGTTCTGCGCAGTTCCGCGCAAAACTGGATTGTCGGGGGAAAGAGCCCGTTGGCGATGGGCATGAACCAGATCATCGTCAATCATGGCACGCATATCATCGAAGGACAATTCTTCCACCTTCTGAACTTCGTTGGAGGTACGGAAACCGTCGAAAAAATGCAGGAACGGCACCCGAGCTTCCAAAGTCGCTGCCTGGGCGATAAGGGCAAAATCCATACACTCCTGGGGATTATTGGACGAAAGCATGGCCCAACCGGTTGAACGGCAGGCCATAACATCCGAATGGTCTCCAAAGATTGAAAGCGCATGAGTGGCAACAGCTCTTGCAGAAACATGGAAAACCGTGCTGGTCAATTCACCGGCGATTTTAAACATATTGGGAATCATGAGCAGAAGCCCTTGGGACGCCGTAAAAGTAGTCGTCAGCGCGCCCGCCTGCAAGGCGCCATGAACGGCACCGGAAGCTCCTCCCTCAGACTGCAGTTCAACAACTTTGGGGATGGTTCCCCAAATATTCTTGGTTCCGACGGCACTTTTAGCATCGGACACTTCTCCCATGGTTGAGGACGGGGTTATGGGATAGATGGCAATAACCTCGTTGGTGGCATGAGCGACATGAGCCACAGCTGTATTACCATCAATACAGACCATTTTTCTCGACATTGCTAGGTTTCCTCCTTATGTACATATTTAACCGACTTCCGATTGGAGTACCGGTATTCGACGTGTTCAGCAACAAGCTGAACTTTAAAGACATTTATTGAATGGCCAGATTTTTACCATTGGCCCGGATTATCAATTATAGCATCATTAGAATTATTGCACCCCATCGGTGCAAGTTTAGTCTCTAAAACTCCTGTCGTCCCTCAATGGCTCGGCCGACCGTTCCCTGGTCAATATATTCCAGGTCGCTGCCAAGAGGAATCCCATGAGCAAGACGGGTGACTCGCAACCCCCTGGGTTTGATCAGGCGAGCCAAATAAAGCGCCGTAGTTTCCCCCTTGACACTGAAGTTGGTGGCAATAAGAATTTCCTTAATCTCACCGGCTTGAAGACGTTCTTCAAGCTCTGCAATTTTAAGGTCTTCGGGACCGACCCCGTCCAGGGGGGATAATGCACCGTGCAGAACATGGTACTGGCCTTTGAAGGCATGACTGCGCTCAATGGCCAGAACATCCTGTGGTTCTTCGACGATGCACAAAAGGTTTCTATCCCGGCGCGGATCAGCACAGATTTGGCAAGGGTCGCTTTCGGTCATCTGAAAACATATGGGGCAGAAATGAACCTTGCGTTTCAGGTCGCGGATTGTGTCGGCAAGCGCTTCCGCCTCTTCTTGAGGCTGGGTCAGGATAAAAAAAGCCAACCTTGTCGCAGTTTTCTGACCAACACCAGGAAACTTGGCCAGTTCAGCGACTAATTTGGCAAAATATGAAATAGAGTTTAACATGACTTCTTAAAAATTTTCAATAGAATAGCGTTCTAAAAACGCTGATCATGCCTTACTTTTAGGTGTTATGAATCGACGAATTGGCTCGAAAACAAACGTGCAAATCCACAAAAAAATTTTGTTAAATTTATAAAAAATATTTATTTTTCATGAAATTTTTCAAAAATAACGGCGTTTCCCATTCCAACAGTAATTGTTGCAGGCGCTGTCCAACCTCGCCGGGCGAATCAAAACATACCAGGAATGTTGAGGCCGCCGGTAATTTTCGCCATTTCCTCCTGGGCCATTTCCTGACTTTTCTTGAGAGCTTCATTGACCGCCGCCACAATCAAGTCCTCAAGCATTTCAGTATCTTCCGGGTCCACGACCGTTGGTTCAACCTTCAAAGAGACCACTTGCTGTTTGCCGTTTACGGTAACGGTGACCATTCCTCCACCAGAGGAGGCCTCAACTTCTTTATTTTCAAGTTCCTTTTGAACATTCATCATTTTCTGCTGCATCATCTGGGCTTGCTTCATAATGTTTCCCAAACCTTTAGACATGATGTGATTCTCCTTTTATGAAAAGCTGGATTTAGTGAAAAAAATCAATCTTACAACTTTTGAACTTCTTCCTCCTGAGAGGGTTCCAGTTCTTTAACCTCTTCCGCTTCTCCCCCAAAGACCTTCAAAACGGCCTTGACAGCCGGATGTTTGAGAGTCTCCTCCCGGAGTTTTTGTTTTTTTTCAGCCCTTGGGTCAGGTTTTTCTTTAAACTCTTCTACAGGCTTGGCAACCAAAGACCAGGTAAGCTTGCACCGAAAAAACCTTTCCCCTTCGTTTTCCAGAATGGTTCTGTTTTCAGAATCCTGAAGTTGCTGAAACTCAAATGAACCTGCCGGAAAGGCGAGCCGCACCTGGGTTTCGTCAAGAAGGAGGAGTCGGCCAGGCTTGAGATATGAGCTCACAAAAGGGTGCCGAGAAGCTAGATAGGCAAGAAAATCCGCCCAGGAACCGTCGGAATCAGTTTTTTTTTCTGTTGAAGGCGGTGTTCCCTTCTTCACGGGAGCTGGCGGTGCGGCTTTCGCAGGTGAAGAGGGAAGGGAAATAGAACCGCCGAATCTTTGCTCAAGTTTTTCGAGACGATTTAATAATCCTCCCAAGGCTTCAGCTGGCGGCAGGTGACACATACGCAGCAGGGCGGTTTCCAGGGTAATAAGCGGGAAGGAAGTCAGAGGAAGCTCCTTCTCAACCTTGAGCAGCAGGGTCATATCCCTTTGCAGGTCTTCAAAGCTGGCCTCTTCCGCCATTCTGTTCAAAAGCTCGCCTTCTTCCTGGAGAGCAGCAGGGATCTCCCGGGAACCCTTGAAAACTTTAACATGGAGCAAAGCACGGAACATTTCGATCAGGTCCTTGCAGAACTGGCGGATGGCAAAGCCCATCTCATCCACCCGGCGCAGGGTATCCAGAACCTTGCCCCCATCCCTGGCAAGGAGAGCTGCCGCCGTGTCACTGATCAATTGCCGATCGATCATGCCCAAAAGAGCCTGGACATCTTCGTCAGACACCTCCTCCCCGCAATAGGCCACAATTTGATCGAGAGCCGAAAGGGCGTCCCGCATACCGCCTTCAGCCTGGGAGGCAATAAGCCCGAGGGAAAAAGACGAAATCTGCAGATTTTCCTTTTGGGCGATAGTCCTCAACAGGTCAACCATGCGCGAAATGGGTATCTTGCGAAAATCGAATCGTTGGCAGCGGGAAAGAATAGTGGGCGGAATTTTATGAGGTTCGGTGGTAGCAAAAAGAAACTTGGCGTGCTCGGGGGGCTCTTCCAAAACCTTCAACAGGGCGTTGAAAGCGTTGATGGAAAGCATGTGGACTTCGTCAATGATGAATATCTTGAAACGCGAACGGGCCGGGAGGTAACGGACATTTTCCCGCAGATCGCGGATATCATCGACGCCGGTATTGGAAGCACCGTCAATTTCAAGGACATCGACACCATTGCCGTGGGTTATCTCTTCGCAGGAGTGGCAGACATTACAGGGGACCGGCGACAACCCTTTTTCGCAATTCAGGGCCTTTGCCAGAATGCGGGCAGCCGAGGTCTTGCCAACTCCGCGTGGTCCGCTGAAAAGGTAGGCATGATGAATTCGGCCTTGAGAGATGGCATTGCCCAAAGTCCTGGCGACATGCTCCTGTCCGACCAGATCCTCAAAGCATTGCGGTCTCCACTTGCGGGCCAGAACCATGTATGACATTGCCGAAAAACTCCCGGGACAGGGATTAGCGAAACTGTTCAGCGCGGAGCCATAAGAACGAATAGTATCGCTTGCCAATGAAAAAAACCGGAAACGATTGCCAGCACAAGTGACAGCCAGGCACCCCTGCGGCACACGAAGAAGATCGTTACCGCTGCTCCCTTCCGGGCCTGACGGGGTTGGCGATCCCTTGTTGCACAGGACCCGGCTGTCACTTCTATTGGCAAAGGAACCGGTTACATTCGAGAAGAAGGTGCGCAGAGGGAGCTAGTATATCACCCTGCCGTCGGCAATGCTCGCTTTGCTTCGAATTCCTTGACACATTTCAGAAATATAATGGCGGAGAGGGGGGGATTCGAACCCCCGGTACCTTTCAGTACACACGATTTCCAGTCGTGCACCTTCGGCCTCTCGGTCACCTC
>JAFGRU010000003.1 GCA_016934985.1 Deltaproteobacteria bacterium | reverse complement strand
TACCGGGGAGTACGAAACAACCGGAGGGAGGATGCCTTATGAGGAATTTCAGGAGTTTGAGAGGGTCCTGGGGCGCATGGGGCAGGAAATTAAACTACAGGTAATGCAGATTCGGGATGCCGAGAAGAGGTACCGTCACATTTTCGAAAATGCCATGGAGGGGATTTTTCAGTCCTCCGGTGATGGTGGTCGTTTGCTCAGCATCAACCCCGCTCTGGCCCGCATGCTCGGTTATGACAGCCCGGAAGAAATGATGAGCCAGGAAAATTCCCGGGCCATGGATTTTTATGCGGATTCCCGCAGGCGAGAGGATCTTTTAAATCGACTTCGAAAAGATGGATATGCCAATGACTTTGAAGTGCAGCTTGTCCGTCGCGATAAGCAGATAATTTGGGTTTCTTTCGACGCCCGTGCGGTTTTTGACCAGAATGGTGAACTTCAATTAGTGGAGGGCTTTATCCGTGATATCACCCAGCGCAAGCAGGTTGAGGCGGAAAAGAAGCAACTTGAGTCGCAACTGCGCCATTCCCAGAAAATGGAGGCCATCGGCACCCTTTCCGGCGGGGTTGCCCACGAATTCAACAATATGCTGGGTATCATTCTCGGCAATGTTGAACTGGCTCTCGACGACATACCGAAGGATAATCCCGCCTCGGATTTTCTTTCGGAGATTCGCAAGGCCAGCCTTCGCGGGACTGAAATCGTACAGCAGCTTCTTCGTTTCAGCCGTCAGAAGGATCAACCTTTGAAAGCTCTCGATCTCGGTCCCCTGATCAAGGAGGCCCTCGGGTTTTTGCGGGTATCCATCCCCACGGTTATCGAGTTTGAGGTCAAAATGCCTGAACAGTGCTGGCCTATCGTGGGGGACCCCACCCAGATTCACCAGGTTATGATCAATCTTTGCACCAATTCCGCCCATGCCATGGAAGGTGAGGGCGGAACTTTGACCGTAAGCCTGGAAAATATTGCTTTTGAGACATCGGAAGTGTTTTTTGATCAGGAACTGCCTCCTGGAAGGTATGTTGCTCTTAAAATTTCCGACACCGGTTGCGGCATTGACCCCGGGTGTCTCGACCGCATCTTTGAGCCGTTTTTTTCTACCAAAGATGTTGGGCAGGGGACGGGCATGGGGATGGCCGTGGTTCATGGCATCATGAAGGGCCATCATGGCGGAGTCAGGGTTTCCAGTCAGGAAGGGGTGGGGACGACCGTTGAATGTTGTTTCCCCTCAAACTCCGAGGGCGTGGCCGCAACACTGGAGCTCGCTCCCTCAGTCAAAGGCGGCAATGAAAGTATCCTTTGCGTGGATGATGAAGAGTCCATCGGGCGGATAACTCAGAAACAGTTGGAGCGTTTGGGATACCGGGTTGAAATGGAAACGCAACCCCTGGAGGCTCTGGAAATGATTGAAAAGGATCCGCAACGTTTCGACTTGGTTATTACCGACCTTATCATGCCGAAACTCAGGGGGGACAGGCTGCTTATGCGATTGAAAACAATCAACCCCAGGATCAAGATGATTTTATGCAGCGGTTTCAGTGAGGGCATTGATACTGAGAAAGCCTTGCAACTCCAGGCGGATGCCTTTTTGAGAAAACCGGTGAGCCGCGATGAACTGGGTCAGGTCGTACGCAGGATTTTGGATGAGAAAAAAGAATGAAAAAGTTTATTTGAGAAAAAAGGCCGGCTTTGCCGGCCTTTTTTTAATGATCGTTTGGGAGGTTTTACCCGGTTACCCTTTTCGCACGTTTTCGGCCTGAGGGCCTTTCGGTCCTTGAGTCACGTCGAAAGTAACACGATCCCCTTCTGAGAGCGATTTAAAACCTTCCCCCTGAATAGCCGTATGATGAACAAACACATCCGGTCCATTTTCCTGTTCGATAAAGCCGAATCCCTTAGCGTCGTTAAACCATTTTACAGTACCTGTTGCCATTTTCTCCTTACCCCCTTTAGCATTTACCTTGTGAAAATTCAATCGCACTAAAAAGAAAAAACAGCTTAACAGGTCTGTCTTTTAAGGTCTGCCCGTTGCCTACCTACGAACGAAAAAATTTTCACAAATCACATAAACTGAACTAAGAATACCATAAAAGAACAATCCTTCCTTATTGGGCGCTGATTATTAGGATGGCGCTCTTACAAACAGCGAAACCCAATTTCCCATTCGCAAGGCCTTTCACTTTTTCCTATGCTTTGGCCTTTCTTCCTGTGAGGGCATTTTAAGGTTGGAGAGAAGGTTGGAGGGTCAGAAGGTTAGAGAAGGTTAGAGGGTCAGGCTTTAAGAGTTGGAATTTAATGGTAGCCGGAATAGGTCAAGAGAAACATCATCATGCCATATTGCAAAAACCAAAGCCTGACCTTTTTGTACTTCATGATTGGAAGCAATAAATTTGCATTTTTCAAAAGTGTAAAGAAATTCAACAGCTCACAAAGGTCAAAAAAAACAAAAATTCCCACATGTTGTCAAACACTAAAAAAATACATATTTTGTTATACCTAAAACAGGCGTGTTTTTTTGTCGAAATTTTTTACAATTTTAAAACCAAAGCCAGATTAATGATCAAAAATTTTTTTCTTCTTGATACTCTTTCCAGTGGGTTCGGGAGTGTAATTCTTTTTAAAGTTTTAATAATTTTAAGTAGTTAAAATAACACAGAAAATGGTTTTTTCTCTTAATAAAATTTTTTTCAGGGGATAAACCGGGGGAAAAACTTTGTCGAAGAAGTTTACACCTTTTTTATTTTAGACATTAAAAATTGAAATAGTTGTTTAAAAACGGACAGTTAAAACGTAGGCATGAGTTATGCTTTTTTTAACAAACGCAATATTTTGGTATGTGTAATGACTGAGTTCGGTAAGCATTGCGTTATCTCAAAGAGGAGGCAATATGAAACTGACAGGGATTATCACAGGTTTGGTTCTGTTGAGCATGACCGGTTTGGCTCATGCCGAGTTGATCACAATTGGCACGGCCGGATACCAAGGGGACGAATATAATTTAATCTGGGATGATGACAATAACAGTAACTCTGTTGTGTGGTTGGACTATACTCATGATGCCGAGCTGAATTATTCAGGTTACGTTGATTGGGCTACAAATCTGGATTTAGAAATTGATTTATTTGATGGATATACACTTACTTGGATAGATGATACATGGCGATTGCCGACCACAGTGGATGACAGCGTTCCCAATGCCGCCGACTATGTAGGTTATGATGGCACTTTGTCAAGAGGCTGGTACAATACCACCTCAGAAATGGGGCATCTCTTTTATGATGAACTTGGCAATATCGGTTATTATGTTTATGATGATTATCCAGAAGTGCAAACAGGTTATGGATTAACAAACACTGGTGATTTTGAAAATTTGTTGGAAGTGTGGTATTGGTCCGAAACTCAAGCAGAAGGTTGGATAGAAGACAACCCGAATTCTGTCCCGGCTTATTGGCACATGAATATGAATACCGGATATCAAGGGTATCACGTAGACTTTAATGACCCCTCATTTAATTTAACTTACGGGCTGGCCATTCGCAGTGGCCAAGTTTCCACTGCACCTGTTCCCGAGCCTTCTACTATGCTTCTATTTGGTGCCGGTTTGGTCGGTTTTTTTGGATTTAGAAAAAAGTTTAAGCGCTGATTAAATTTGATTGAAAAAAATTAGCAGGGCTGAAAAATGCCCCGCTTTTTTCGTTTTGGACTTGGAACTCACCAGTTCCGGCACACTGAACGGCCCAACCCGATTTTATTGGGTTGGGCATTTTTATATGTTGTACCGGATCAGGTTCCTGGATAGCCTGAGGAATTATCAGACAACAGCCAACAATACTATTTTTTAAGGGAGGTGGATTGGGCCTGGTCCATTAAAGATGGATTTAATAATTGCTGGATGGTTTGATCTAAAAAGTGTGGCTGAACAGGGCAATCACATGAAGTTTCAATGTTTTTCTCAAGTCCCATAAGAAAAACATGGATGTGCTGAAAAATATTTTATACTGGATTAAAGGGGTAGAAGTACGGGGAATGGACCACTGTTATCTCCAAAAATAATCATAAATGGCGCCCGCACCATTGCTCCATTACCGTCGGGATTAAAACGGAATTGTCCTGAAGAAGTCGTGGCTTCCAGCGGAAAAATCCATATCGGCACTTCGGGCTGGCATTACCCACATTGGCAGGAACGTTTCTATCCACGGTCTCTTGCCCCGGAGGAGATGCTGGCTTTTTATGCCGGAAATTTTAATTGCGTAGAGATCAACAACTCCTTTTATCGCCTGCCTGACCTGGAAACCTTTCGGAAGTGGGGAAATACGGTCCCGGAGGGTTTTGCTTTTGCCGTCAAAGCGAGTCGCTACCTGACTCACATGAAAAAACTCAAGGACCCAAGTGAAGCTTTGAAAAAATTGCTGGAGTGTGCTCGTGGTTTGGGGCCAAAGTTGGGGCCAGTTCTTTTTCAACTGCCGCCCCGCTGGCACTGCAATGCCGAACGTCTTCAGGATTTTCTGGGAGAGATGCCGCCCGATGTCCGCTGTGCATTCGAGTTTCGCGATAAAAGCTGGTTCAACGAGCGGGTTTACGATATTTTGCAGGATGCGGGTGCCGCTTTCTGTATCCATGATCTGGGCGGAGAGCTGTCGCCCGTGGTGGTCACGGCTGATTTTATCTATGTTCGTTTCCACGGTCCCGGAGCGGCATATCAGGGGAAATATCAGGTGGAAGCGTTGCGCTTATGGGCTGAGAGGCTTGCAGGATGGAACGCACAGGGCAGGGAGGTCTTCTGTTTTTTCAACAACGATGAAAATGCCTATGCGGTCGCCAATGCCCTGGAGCTGAAAAGGATAGTTGAAGAGGTGTCATGCTGAGGGGGAACGGATGCTCTCCAGCATTGCCGCATGGATATGGCCGTTGCTGGCCAGTATCTGCTTATCGTGGATGGAACTGGTTTGACCTTGGAAGTCGGTGGTTTTGCCTCCGGCCTCTTGCACCATGAGGATGCCCGCCGCCACATCCCAGGGATTAAGGTCGTATTCCCAGAAACCGTCGAACCTTCCAGCAGCCACATAGCACAGGTCGAGAGCTGCCGCACCGTCCCTGCGGACGCCATGGGTGGAGGCATAGAAATTCTGGAACAGGGCCATGCTGTGGCGCCAGCTTTGGCCGTCCCGATAAGGGAAACCTGTGGCCAGAAGAGCGTCGGACAATTGTGGCGTGGGTGAGACGGAGAGAGGTTTGTGGTTGAGGAATGCGCCTTTTCCTCGCATGGCGCGGAACATTTCATCGTGAAAAGGATCGAATACCACCGCCGCCAGGGTTTCCTCCTTTTTCTGGACGGCAATGGAAACGCAGAAGAAAGGGTAGCCGTGGACAAAATTGGTGGTGCCGTCGATGGGATCAACAACCCAGCGGAAATCGCTTTGGGTCGATGCCGCTCCGGACTCTTCGGCAAGAACGGCATGATCGGGATAACGCTTGCGGATTTCGGTGATTATGATTTTTTCCGAACCCCGGTCCACGCTGGTAACCAGGTTAGCCCGGCCTTTTTCGTCGACCTGGCCGAGGTCGGAGATGGAGGCCATGATATAGCGGCCCGCTTTACGGGCGGCAATTTCAGCCGTTTCAAGAAGTGTTTCAGTCATGGTGTCTTCCGCCCGGGAGAGTTAGATTTCAGGTTTTCCATTTGATGGAGCAGCCCATGGATGGGTGTTGTTCCCTCGCAATGGATTGTCCGGAGGCAAGACGTTTCACAGCCTCTCGCAACTCCTCGCGGCGGACCATGTCTTCCTCCTGCCAATTATCATCGATGCGGCCATGATAAACCAGACAGCCTTTTTCGTCAAAAAGATAGGGATCAGGCGTACATTGAGCTTTGAAAGAGCGGGCAATGTCCTGGTTTTCGTCAATCAGATAAGGAAAGTCCATGCCCAGTTGGACAATTTTATCCTTCATCTTTTCCGGCGCGTCTTCCGGATAGTCGGGATGGATGTTGGCGTTGACGGCAACGGTATTGACCCCCAGGCTACGGGCGTGATTGGCGAGGCGAACCAGGCGCGGCCATTGGGCATTGGCGTAGGGGCAATGGTTGCAGGTGAACACTACCAATAAGCCTTTTTCTCCCGGCAGGGTCGTGCTGGAATGGCTATTCCCATCGGGATCCTTAAGGCAAAAATCGGGCATTTTCGAACCCAGCGGCAGGTCTGCTGACTTGATAAGGGTCATTATTATTCTCTTCGTTTAAAGAGTTTTGCTGTTCAAAGTGTAAACCCGAGTAGGCAAACCTCAACCGGAAGTTTGTTTTTAGGCAAAGATGTTTTACAGCCACACCATAAAAAAGGGCGCCTTTTCAGGCGCCCTTTCCGGTTTCAGGTGTCAAGCATTGCACCCCTGACAACTGGCGCAGTCTTCATTGCAGATCATTCCTTCCTTGGCCTCAATCTCAAAAGACTGGTCCTTGACATAGTCCACAATCATCTTTTGGGCAAAGTAGGAAACGTCTTCTGCGACAATCAGGTGCAATCCATCCACGTTTTCTTCTTTATCGCCTTGCTGGATTTCCTCAAAAGACAGTTTCAGGGCCGGGCCCATCAACCCGCCTGGGGAGAAAGAGATGCGCGGGGATTTGCCTGGATTTTCAATGAGGCTGTCCTGTAATTTTTTTTGGGCGGCTGCAGTGATTTCAATCATAATATCCTCTCTTAAGTTTGCGATTTTTTTGGTAACCATCCGGCAGAAACCTTTTTGCGTTTAAATAATACTTCACAAGTATCATTATACAACTTACAGGTTTATTTTTCCAAAGAAAGATTTGCTCATACCCAAAAGGTTGGCGGACTTGAGATGGACGGCGCTTGGCTGTTGCAGCAAAAGTTTTCGGGAATAATCCCGTTTAAACTTCGCACCAGTAGATGCGGACATGGGGGGAGGTCCCGGAAAATTCCGGGAAATCGAATGGCGGATGCTGGCGGGTCACTTTCGAGAAGTGTTTTTTCAGTTCTCCGGCATAGAAGTCTTCGTTGCCGCTTCTATGGTTGTTGGCAAAGAGAGCTGCTCCGTTTTCAGCCAGAATAGCGCGAATGTCTTTTGCCAGGTCGGGCCAGGCTTTTTCAAGGACAAAGGCTTGGCCTTTGCCGGTAGAGGCGAAAACCGGCGGGTCGCAGACAATCAAATCCCAAGGCTGGAAATTTTCTGAATTGTCATGTTTTTTGCGTTTTTGGCGGGCGAGCCATTTGCGTACGTCTTCGCGGATGAATTTGCCGCGGCCTCCCTCTGATAGGTCGTTGCGGGCGAAATTGCGTTTGCCCCGGTCGAGGCATCCGGCTGCGGCGTCGATGGAAAAGGCCGTTTCCGCTCCACCCAGGACGGCTGCGGCGGAAAACGAGCAGGTAAAGGAAAAGAGGTTGGCAACCCGTTTTCCGTTGGCTGTCTGCCACAGACGTCTGCGTGAGTCTCTCTGATCCAGAAAAAGTCCCACATGCTGGTTGTCATTGAGAGAAACCTCATATAGAAGATCGTGTTCACGGACCCAATAGGCCGGCGGTGAGGGCTCACCCCAGAAGCAGACATCTCCGAAAAGTTCCCGGTGGTGGGGATCGGCGCGATGGGTTCTGATGATGCCGCCTTTAACGGCAAACTGTTTTTCCAGGTAGTCGAGAGCCGGTTGCAGTTCGGCTCGAAGTGATTCGGCGTCTGTTGTTTCTTCCAGGCTGCTGACGCACAACCAGGCGCCGAAAAGATCAATGGCGCAGGGAATTTCCGATAGTTCGCCACGGTGCACGAGGCGGAAGGCGTCGCTGACACTTTGCAGCCAGCCAAGCCTGCGCTCAAAAGCCACGGCGGTTTCAAGGAGGGTGCGATTTTGACCGTCAAGGAGCCACTGGAATGATTGCGGGAGTCCGGCGGCAAGCTTTTGTGTGATCTCCGGCCAGGCCACTTCGCTGCAATGGAGGCAGAGGCGGGGGAAGGGGCTGCCGCCATGTTCGTTGTCGCCCAGGATGGGCACTCCGGAGAGGGCGGCATGACGCCGGATCTGGTGCCTGCGGCCGTGGCTGATAACCGCGCGAAAGAGGGTGAAGCCGTTGCCTTTGCGCAGGGTCGTAAAGGTGGTTGAGCAGGCTTTGCCGTCGAGATTCCGGCTGCAGGTCCAGGTTGTACCCGAACCTGATTCCCGGTCACTGATAAAATCATAGGTTTTGCGGGCCTGATTGCAGCGGTGGATTTTTTCGGCCAAAGAGCTTGCCTCGGGAGTCAGGGCGAGGACCAGGACACCGCTCGTCCCTTTGTCGAGGCGCGAGCAGATATGAACCCTGAGGCCGTGGTGAAGTTCCAGCCATTCGGCGAGACCCAGTTCCCCCTCGCGGGGGGTGTGGGTCGACAGGCCGGTTGGTTTGTCAACAACCAGCCAGCGGTGGTCCCGATACAGAAACGGGTTTTGGACAACAAGGGACATGTTTCAGGCTCTTACGGTTCTCAGGATCGGGTACGGGGCTCCTCTTTCAGCGGACGTAAGCGGGCAACGCTTTCCACATGTGCCGTCTGGGGAAACATATCCACCGGCTGTACCATCTCGGCGCGCAGGCCGCAACCGTGCAGGATATCGAGGTCCCTGGCCAGGGTCTCGGGGTTGCAGGAGACGTAGATGAGCATTCTTGGATGCAGTGCCGCCGCCGCCTCCAGAACCGGCTTGTCACAGCCGCTGCGGGGCGGATTGAGAACCACCATGCGAGCCGGTTTGGTTTCGGAAATGTGGCGGCGCAGCAACTCAAGGGAATCCCCAGCCTGGAAGTTGCAGTTGTCGATGTGGTTGAGGCGGGCGTTTTCCCTGGCATTTTGCACCGCCGCTTCGAGGATTTCGATGCCCGTGACCCGGCCCGCATCTTTGGCGAGATGGAGCGCGATTCCTCCGATGCCACAGTAGACATCCAGCGCATGTTCGTCATCTCTCAGGCCGGCCCATTGCCGGACCAGGGCATAAATGGCGGCAGCTTGACTGTGGTTGACCTGAAAGAACGAGGTGGGGGAAATGCGCAGGCGGATTTCCCCTATACGGGTGATGAGATCGGGAAGACCGAGGACCTTATGGGTTTCCCGGCCGAAAATGACGTTTCCGGAAGAGGTATTGACATTCTGGTGAACGGATACCACCTCCGGAACCTTGCGTTGGAGCCACTTGGCCAGAGGATTCAACTCCCGGTAGTTGCGTTCGGAAGTGATGAAAGTGACCATGACCTTGGCGCTTTCCGGGGCAACCTTGATGGTGAGATAACGGAGCAGTCCCCTGCCTGTCCGGGGATCGTAAACAAAAATATTCTGGCGCTGAACCTCTTCGCGGACCACGCCGGCAACCTGGTTGAGGAGCGGGTGGTGAAGCGGGCAGTCGCCGATGTTCACTACCTCGTGGGTGCCCCGGCGGTAAAGGCCGAGCTGAACGCGCCCCCGGTTCTTGGCAAAAACCAGCTTGGCGGTGGTGCGGTAAGCGAGGGGTTCGGGAGCGGCTGCGATGGCATTGATTTGCAGGTCTTTCAGGTTTGCATAAGAAGAAAAAGCGTGGCGCAGTTTTTCCTGCTTGAAATTCAACTGTTCGGAATAATTGAGCTGCAGCAGAGGGCATCCCTGGCAATCCCTGGCGTGCCGGCAGGGTGGCGCAACACGTCGGGGATGAGCCACCAGAATTTTCTGCAGGCGGGCGATGATGCGGTATTGGCCCTCGTTTTCCCGTGTCGCCAGGACTTTTTCACCGGGAAGGGTGCCAGCCACCCAGACTTCTTTGTTGTCACGGGTGCCGATGCCGATCCCTTCTTCGTTGAGGGTCTTGATGTCGATTTCAAAGGGTTCGATAGTTCGGGGGCGGTTTGACTTTGCGGTTTTTAGAGGCGCCTTGGCCATGGTTTACTTCTTCCGTCATCGGGTTTTAAAGAGGTAGTCCGGTTATGTTTTATGTGCTTTGGAATTGTACGCAACCCGGAAAGACAGCGCAAATTGTTTTTAAAATGTTTCTTTCCAGTACAATGGCTTAATGTTCAAATCGTTTCATGCTTTTTTGAAAAAAGTCATTATTGTGTCGAATTTCCGGCCTTGTGTGAGCTCTGGAACGATACTGGTCACTTTTCTATTGTCCTCTTCTCCTGCCTTTGTATAATGAAAAAATTTAACTAAGCTGAAGCTTTCCATACGGATTAATGCCTCATGAAAAACTGGAAATGGCACTTCCTGGCCCTTGGCTGGGTGGTCGCTTTGGCAGGTGCCATAATTTATATTAACCGGCCTGCCAGTTATCCGGACCCACCCCCCGGGTGGACTCTGTGGCGTTCCGCAGGGGCAGTCAGGGCCATCGCCTTTTATCGGGAGGAGGTGTGGTGCGGCGGCCTGGCAGGGCTGTACCGCCTGGGCGGCAATGGCAGTGCCGTTCCTGTTGCCATCCCGGCCGTTGGAGGGCGAATACGGGTCAATGCCCTGGAGGTGGATGGCATGGGAGGCCTCTGGGTGGGTCACTCCGAGGGATTGTCCTGTTGGGATGGCCGCTCCTGGCAAACCTTCACGGAGCGGGATGGTTTGCCCGATCGTTATGTGGCGGCCCTGTTGTTTTGCGATGACAGCCTGTGGGTCGCTACCTATGGGGGTGCGGTAGCAATTTCATTTCCATGGCGGGAAGATTTCAAACCGGTTTCTCCGCCGGGGGGGCAGCAGGCATTGCCTCATCCGAGGTTATCTGCCATAACCAAGGACCGGCAAGGGGGGCTGTGGTTCGGCAGCTACGCGGCCCCTGCCGGAGGGGTGGGGCGCCTGTTGGACGGCCATTGGCGACACTGGCTGGCCCAAGACGGTTTGCCCCATCCCAACATCACCTCGTTTCTCATCAGCAGGGAAGGGAAGCTATGGGTCGGTTGCGGCTATTTCCAGGAGGGGGGAGTTGCCGTATTTGCTCCTCAAGGGAATGGTGCCTGGGTTCTGGAACGGACCCTGCCGGTGGCGGAACTGGCAGGCCCCAAGGTGCGCAGCCTCTACCAGGACCAGTCCGGCCGCATGTGGCTTGGCCATGAATACGATGGCATCACCGTTTTTTCCCAGGAAAAACCCCTGAGGTTCATCACCATGGCCGACGGTCTGCCGGCCAGCGAGGTGATGACCATGCGCCAGGCACCTGACGGCGCTTTGTGGCTTGGAACCCTGGGCGGGGCGGCCCGTCTGTCCCCGCAGGCCCTAGAAGCCCTGTTCACAACCACCGGCTGTGACGATAAGAAAGGAACGTCATGAATCGCCATGCCTTGGAAGAGCGTCTCGCCCAAATGCGCCAGGATCTGGAATCGGGTCGGATGACCCGCGAAAACTTTGAGCGGGAAGCCGGCCAGCTCGGCTATCAGGAGCCCGACGGCACGTGGTTTCGTATCGACCCGGCCACGGGCGGTTGGTTCAAGTGGAACGGCAGCCGCTGGTTGGCTGAAACGCCTGTTCCCAACCCGTCTTTATCTCCCAGCCCGGAAGCCAAATTTACTTTTGCCTCGACTCTTCACCGACCTGATGCTATTCCCAGGTTGTTCCCTCTTCTTAAACAGATTCTTCACCTGACCATAAAAAACTTCCTGCGGCGCCTGCCCCTCACCTTGGTCTTCATGGCCGCAACCAGCGCCCTTTATTTTTGGCTCATGGTAGTGCGCTGGGATGGCTACGAACCCAACTTCTCCAGTGGTCCCTATGCTAATTTGGAACGTTTTATCGCTCCCGTTATGGGGGTAGGGGTCGATGCTTTCACTCCGGCCGCCACCGGCATTTCCGGTGCGGTACTGCTTGGAGTCGTTACAACCCTGTTGTTGGGTTTTTTGGGTAACCTTTTCCGCCTCGGCCCCTTCAAAGCTATCGGCAACCTGTTGAGCATTCCCGTTCAACTCGGCAGTTATTTCCGTCAGGCCGGTTCTTCCGCCCTGTCCGGACTGGCCGGGGGCGCCGGTTTGGCGGTGTTGATCGGTTGCTTTATGGGAAGCTGGGCCAACCTCGCCCTGGCCGTGGGTGCGGGGGCCATGATCGCTTCGAAAGGAGGACAGGTCATGTCTCTCCTTTTGCGCTCCCTGTGGCACGCCTCCTTCGGAATTGCCCAGGGGAGACGGCCTGAACGCTTTCCCCAGGCCGCCGCCTATGTTGCCATGTTCGGAGGTTCCCTGGGGTTTATTCTCCGCTCGGTGGTTCCCGCTGAAGCTGGTATTTTCTTAGCCCTGGGCCTGTTGGTGGCGGCCCTGGTTCTGGCTTTGGCAGGGCGCGGCCCCGCAGCTCCGGTGCCAACGGCCTTGCTGGTGGTGGCTTTGAATCTGACCTTTTTTTTCCTGGCTGTCCAGGGATACGCCCATGATGGCGGTTTGCCGGAAGCAATCCGCGATTATCCCAACCTGCCGCCTATTTTGGCCTGGCTGAAGTCTCAAGGTTCGGGATGGGCCGCTTTAAATTGCCTTCTGCCGGGTATGGGATTTGGTCTGGGACCGGCCTTTTGGGCGGCCTTGAATCAGATTCTCAAGGATGGGGCCATTCAGGGACTTTCCGCCTCTGGCGGCGGAAATGGTTCGCCGCCGCTAATCGATCCCGACACCGGAGAGCCCCTGGTGGTTCACGACGGCCGTTACGAGGGCGGGAAACCGGGACAGGTGTGGTATGACGGAGAATGGATGGATCCGGACGAGGCCCGCCGTTGGATCGCCGAGCGCCAGCACCAACTGGCTCAACGGGACAAGGAAAGGGCGGACTTCTGGCGCGACGTAGAGCGCGACAAGGATGCCCAGCGCCAAAGGCGCGACCAGGATCTCTACAACCAGGGCTACCGCTGGGACGAGGGAGAAAATGCCTGGGTAAAGAAGCATCCCTCTCCGGAAGACAATCGTCTGGACGAGTTC